>JBDKHH010000192.1:0-9467 GCA_039797785.1 Bacteroidota bacterium
CAATTTTAATGTGAATTTACTTTTAAAAAGTACAAATCTGCTATTAACACTTTGCAGGTGAAAAGTCTAGTGTTTTTAGTTAAAAATGGACTTATTTGATTGTAATTTTACAAAAAAAATACACGATGAAATTAAATACTCCACATACCTTAAAAGAAATTGCTGATTTGATCAAGTGTGAATTTGTTGGTGACCCAAATCACGTGGTTACAGGAATCAATGAAATTCATGTGGTTGTCCCTGGCGATTTGGTTTTTGTGGATCATCCGAAATATTATCAGAAAGCATTAAATAGCGCCGCGACAACGATTTTAATAGATCAAAAAGTGGAATGTCCAGAAGGAAAAGGTTTGATAATTTCAAAAGCACCTTTTGATGATTTTAATCGTTTGACACGTCATTTTTCGCCTTTTAAACCACAAACGCAAGCAATTGGCGAGGATACGGTTATTGATGAGTCAGCCATGATTTATCCAAATGTGTTTATTGGCCATCGTGTGAAAATTGGTAAAAATGTTACTTTACATGCAGGTGTTTGTATTATGGATGATTGTATTTTGGAAGATAATGTGATCGTTGGTCCAAATACAGTAATCGGTCATTATGCTTTTTATTACAAGAAAAAACCGACTGGATTCGATCGCATGCATACATGTGGTGGAGTTCATTTACACAAGAATGTAGAAATTGGTGCCTTGTGCACAATTGATGCGGGTGTTACAGGAATGACAACAATTGGAGAAGGAACAAAAATTGACAACCATGTACAGATTGGTCACGATACTGTCGTAGGTAAACATTGCTTAATGGCGGCGCATGTTGGCGTTGCAGGATGCGTTCGAATCATGGATCGTGTGACACTTTGGGGTCAAGTTGGTTGTGCCAGCGATATAACAATCGGAGAAGGCGCAATTGTACTCGCACAATCGGGTGTAGGAAAAGATTTGGAAGGAGGAAAATCCTATTTTGGGAGTCCATGCGTTGAGGCAAAGGAGAAATTTAGAGAAATGGTTGCATTGAAAAAATTGCCACAGATTTTAGATCAGCTTAAATGATAGAACAACTCGTAAAGAATTTAGAAAATCAAATTAAACTCAAAGATTTCAAATTAAATTCTTTGCTAGAGATTACTACGGCTATTAATTCGAATCAAGCCGTTGATCAATTGGTTAAAATTTACGAATTCATCCTAAAAGAACAGCTTGGTTTTAAGCGTTTTATCTTGTTCAATCGTCAAGATGAATGGAATTGCTTATTGAAAATCGGTTTCAAAGGGAAAATCAAGGATATTGATGTTGAACGCGATTTATTTCGTTTCAAAGAAATTACTGTAATCGAATCCTCACAATCAAAAGTGTTGATGGAGTTCGATGTGATTGTCCCTGTTTTTCATAAGGATAAACCCTTAGCTTATTTGCTGTTTTCTGGGATTGCAAATGACGATATGTTGAAGCTAAATGATTCTATGGCGCACATGGGATTTGTTCAAACATTGACGAACATTATTGTTGTTGCGATTGAAAACCAGCGAATGGCGAGACAAAGCATCATTCAAGAGCGCATCAAAAAGGAGTTAGAAGTGGCTTCAGAGATGCAGAAATTACTCTTTCCTTCTGAATTACCGTCAAATAGGCGAATGGATATTTCAGCAAAGTACACACCGCGACACGAAGTTGGAGGTGATTACTATGATTTCATACCTTTGGGTGATGATGAATACATGATTTGTATTGCAGATGTTTCAGGAAAAGGAATTGGCGCTGCCATGCTCATGGCGAATTTTCAAGCAACGATTCGAACCTTGTTTAACTACCAGCGATTTGAGATGGAATTCTTGATGGAAGAGTTGAACAAAAAAGTAATGCGTAGCGCAAAAGGGGAGAAGTTCATTACGTTTTTTATAGCGCATTACAATGCAAATACGCGTGAGCTTAAATACGTGAACGCAGGACACAATCATCCATTTATTACGAATGGACGAAAAGTAGAAATGCTTTCAACAGGTTGTATCGGTTTAGGTATGTTAGATGAACTTCCTTTTATTCATGTTGGCAAGCAAATCTTAAAACCAAATACAACGATTGTTCTCTACACAGATGGTGTAGTAGAATTGGAAGATGCCAAAGAAGAGTTTTTCGGAATTGAGCGTCTTATCAAATTGGTCCACAGTTATTATCCTTTGAAAATGGAAGATATGAATAACTTGATCTTCTCCAAATTGGATGAATGGCGGGGCGATTTATCACTCGTAGATGATACAGCGATTTTCAGTTGCCGCTTTTTTTAAACCTCACTTAAGTCCTTCTTCTTATTGTCTTAACGTCTTCCAGTCCTTTGTCTTATTGTCTTCCAGTCCTTTGTCTTCCAGTCCTTCGTCTTAAAGTCCAAATGTCTTAACGTCTTCCAGTCCTTTGTCTTCTAGTCCTTTGTCTTATTGTCTTCCAGTCCTTTGTCTTCCAGTCCTAAACTTAGCGCATAATATACATTTTTCCGTATTCTTTCTTAAAATGCGTATCTGCACCAGATTCCATGTGTTTGATGTCTTCACCATTGATTTGTGCTTTCACACGGTATAAATACACACCATTCGCTAATGGATCACCAAATTCGTCTGTTCCATCCCACGCATATTCTGAAATATTACGACCAATTTGAATTGGGCCCAATTGATCTTCCGTAATTTCTCGTACAACCTTACCCGAAACCGTCATAATTTGAATAATCATCTCATCAGGAACATCATTTCCAGTAAGTGTAAAGACAAAACGCGTACTTGTACTAAATGGATTAGGATAATTCATCATATAGGTAATCATCGATTCGTGGATGACTTCGAAAGTAACTCGGTATTCCAAATCACCAGATAAATTTCCACTGCGATCAGCTCCTTGAACAAGCATTGAATATTTACCGCTTTTCTCAAAATAAGACGGGAAAATAATTTTGAATCGCTTAGATTGTCCATCTGCTGGAATCCATTGCATAACAGTGTTACCTTGTGCATCGATGAATGGAATACGCGTTTGAACTCCATCAGGATCCGTTATGTAAATACCGAATAAGGTTGTATCGGAAATATCATCCATAATCAAATACGGATTTTCATCCTTCAACGAAATTAAAATTTCACTTTCAGGGGCAATAATATCACCGTTTAAGATATGTCGACCATTGAAGGTAACATCGAGTATCGGATTAATTTTGTCTCCATCAACGTAAAATGGAACTTGTAATAAATTATTGAAGTGCTGTTGTTCCGGTTGGTCTGTTACATACAAACTTCCATTTACATAAGGATTTACTTCCATCCAGAACGAGTTGATTCCGGACATGCCTTCGGTAGTGAAGGAAATGGTATCGCGGAACGTTTCTCCAACGAGCAATGAATCCTGACGTTCATAGGCAATTGGATGGATCGATTGATCAGCATCTTGAACCCAGTAGCGTATCAATAAAGAATCCATTGGAATCGTATAAATATTTTTCACATCGACGGCAAATTGCACACTTTCACCTTCTACGAGTGTATCATTTGCTGGCAACCAAGTATAAGCCGTGCTTCCATCAATTGCAGCCTCTGGTAGCGGAGAATAAAGTACATGCCAACGATCGATTTGAGCAGGTGTGAATCCAACTGAATCTTTATAGTATGCTCCCAATTGTATAAAAGGATATTGTGTTGCATCAACCAAGGAATTTAAATTGAGAATTGAATCGTTCGCAGTGAACAATTGGTCAATCACAAATTGCTGTATACCATTAATATCAAAGGCACGAATATACAGTTGAGTAGTATCTGCATTAGGTGTTTCTAAAGAGTCTTGTTTCCAATATACTGCTCCCCAGTTGGATGCAGGACCAATCATTGTCGAACTTTCTTGTCCAATATAATCGAAACCAACCAAATCAGCTTCTAAATGGACATCTTCACCTACAGTTTGAGCATATAATTCAACAACTGTGCTTGGGTCTCCTTTTTTGCAGAAGAAGGCAAATGGTAAATTAGGTCTTCCTGGTGTAATACTATCCGATCCCAAACCTTGAAAAGTTGAATACATACTAGGCGCTAATGCATCCCATTGATCATACAAGGTTGTCATCGGTGAATAGACCAAAATATAATAATCATCTGGAACAATATTCGTTACCAAGTTTTGGAAAGCTGCCATTTGAGTTGCATCATTTTGGCGATAAATGAAATATTTTTCAGGTCGATTTCTACATGCTCCAACTGGATTCGCATTGCCAACAAAATGTTGGTCTGTTTCCCATGGTGACAGAGTAAAAGGATCAATAACGGCTACATAAAAAGAAGGCGTATATGTACAAATCGCATATTCTTCTAATGTTCCATCAATATAAAAAGCGTTATAATAAATACCAGGGACGCTATAGGTAGCTTTAGCGTCACATGTTAGTTCTTTGACATTTGGTCCAAAGTATCGATGTCTATCAGGGCGATTGTATTCAACTCCATTGAAACCATTGTTTTTGAATTGGAAGAAATGGTCTTGTCCCCATCCAATTTTCCCAGGAATATATTGAAATGAACTTTCTCTCCATGTTGGTGTTGGTTCATCGACTGCAACTCTCCAGAAGTAAACAGTACTATCTGTACAAACGAGTGGAGCACTCGAATTGGATGAACTTAACATCCATTGTGATGGATTGATTTCTTTAATGCCACCAAAACCAGAAATGATTGCATATCGATGGAACGGACTCGGAGCTCCTTCAAAATCAATCGTATCAATCTCAAATCGATAGGTGTTAAAATCAGCAATTGGATTAATAGTAGATGCTTTTAGCGTAACGCTATCCTCGGGAACAACAGCATATTCATACGGTAGGACAGGTTGAATTCCATCAACATTGATAAAAAGCGTTTTTGATAATTGATTGTTGTTTATTTCGTCGTATTGTTCATCAATGAATGTTGGTAAATCAACTTTTACATCGAAATTGTTGACGCCAATTCCAATATTCGGCTGCATAGGAACTTTGAAGTTCAAATTGTGCATGTAATGCAACTCTGGAATAAAGAATGAATAAACCGAATCAACCGTTGATGAAGGGAAGTTTCGTGTCACCTCTACTTGGAAGGTATCGGTAATTGAGCGTCCTAGGTTTTTAATCTCCAGGTTGATTTCAATACTATCAACCGTTAAATCCAATTGATCAGGAGAGAATGTCAAACTTTGAGTGTTGATTTCAATTTCAGGTTCGGTGTGCCAATTGATTTTTAACATCGGATCACCATTCAAAGTCATTTGAGTACATGTACTTTCAACCAATAAATTTGCATTCGGATATTCAATTGTGCTAATCGCATTTTTCATTTGATGTCCGAGCGTCCCACCATAATCAGATAAACTAAATTGACGATACAATTCACTTGAATATTGGTATAAAGTACTCGCAATACCCAATCCAATGGTTCCGATATAGCCTATTGCCCCATAATCCGGAGTTATTACAAATTCTTCTGATTTTGAAAGTCCATTTTGAAAAATGTTACCATTGTAACAAGAGTTTGTCAAGACAATAGGACATTTCCCCGCATTATTCCAATTTGCAGGTTCATCAATGTTTAATTCAAAACCTGTAGTGGTTGGAGCGGCGTGGCCAAAAAAGGAAATTAACGAAACACCATCTTGAATGCGTGTCATGATATCATTCAATTCAGAAGGTGGCATTGGATCATTGTTCACTTTGGCGTGCGTTGTAACATTTCCACCATAATTTTCATCTTCAATAATTCCTTCCATTGTACTCATGTAGCTTCCAAACAAATTTTGTTGGTTTGCATCCGTACCACCAACAAAATGTAATACCTGTTTTTGCCAGTCTTTTGTAGTGGAATTATATACTCCAGCTTGATCTTGATTTGCTTCAAAAGCTTGAATTTTTTCCAAATAATCCGCTAATTCTTGATTGTTTTTTGCAGCCACACGTCCAGTTGGAATCAGAGGTGTCCATTTTGTTGTCCCTGGTAAATTGGATGTAATACAATTGTCACTTGATGGTTGGCCAAAAGAAGGAATTAATGAAAGCGCAAAGTTGGCTGGACTCGTTCTTGAACCTGGGCCAGTTACTGTAACTCCCGATACATTCGCCTCACGAATACCTTTCCCCATTAAAAATAATCCAACCGGTTTTTGGCTTGCTACATCATACATGTAATGTGAAAAACGTCGAATTCCATTGATGTGTTTTTCGATTCCTCCACCAAATTGTTGATACAATTCGTTGCAGTTTGCAAGTATGACATTGTAATTTCCGCCAGCAGCCGAATTTCGGTATGCTGCGTAATCAGCTGAAGCTGCTTGCAATGCTGGATTGTAAATCATCAACAACGCTTTTTCAGGACTTAGATTAGCAAAGTTCGTAAAGTCGCCTGTTCCATTTACCGGAGTTAAAACACTAATAGTGATAAAGGTACTTTTCTCTTGGTAAATTACAGTTTGATCGTTACCACTTCCGCTATTTGGGATGAGCGTGCTATAATTTCCTCCATTCAATACTAAAGGAATTCTTCTAGGTGTATCACCTAAAACAAAAACCATTGGATCCACATACGCAACACTGCCTAAGTCTAAACGGATTTTACTTTCAAGCGAGTTGTTTTTTACATTGAACTTAGAGAAGGTTGCACCTGATAAACTAGGAATCTTCGGATAAACAAATGACCAATAATTTAAAGATTGGTAATCTGTTAATGCGCCTTGATCTCCGAGAATCTGCACTTTGAAGTTGGAATTTCCTGAACTAGGCAATACTGAAACAGGGAATTGAGACTCCAACTGAACTGCTCTATATCCTGTGAAAATTGTGTCCGCTAATACAAAGTTTGAAGATCCAATAGTATGCTTTGAGTGATGATTTCCAGAGCCACTGTAACTAGCATTTGACACACCAACGCTTACTGCTTTGTATTTTACCAAAGGAGCATCTGATCCTTGATAGATTTGATTGAGTTGTGTTGAACTAAAATCCCACGTATATCCGCTTACGCCATTGATAGCGGTGCTTCCCCATCCTTCACCAGAAGTATAAAACGAACTTGATGCATCAGATGTTTTTTCGCCTTCATTGTAAGCGTTGAAATAGGATTGAAAAGTTTCTGAAAGTATAAAGTTTGAAGGAGTATAAGAGTTAAAATCTACATCTGTTTCATTTGTGAAACGCAAATTGGTAGTAGAATTATTCCACGTAAAAAAGTATTGAATCGTATCGTTGTAAAGGCTGAATTTTGGATTACCCACGTCTTGAGCAGATTCATAGAGCGTCGTATCTAGCCATCCATCATTTTTCTCCGCATAGAACAAAATGTAATCACCGAAATCAAAACTTGAATCGCCACCATCTTCTATGTAAATGGGAATTTCTTGTTCTCGACCAAATAGCTGGATATTTTCCGTTGAGAAACTTGTGAGTGGCACATTTGCAGCACTTAATGCCATGTAATCCAATTTGTGAATTCCGGTCGAGTATACCTCAAATGAATAATATTTTTGACCGTATTGAATCCACTCATTTCCATAAGTTTGAGCGTTTAAAGAACTGAAAAACGCTAAAGTGAATAGTAGAAGAGTGTAGATTTTTTTCATATTATTTCATGTTTTTGGGTTTGTCAAGACTAAGCTTGATTGAAACGACATGTGAATATAAATTCGAAGAATTTCCAAAGTTTGTAAAGGCATAATCGACCTTAAATCCTTTAAATCCTAGCCCAACTCCAAGATTTGGTTGAACGGCCAATTTTTGACTATCATCAAATTGTTTGATGTATTGAAAATTGGAAACGCCAAAGCGAAGTGCAAAATATTTTTTGAAACCAAATTCAACTCCTGCGTGCGGATCCATTGAAATGAGACCTGTTTTTATGAGTGTATTTCGTTTTCCATCCGTCGTAATATCCAAATCAATTTCTCCAGCGGCATAAATACCTTTTTTTCCTAGGTCGAATTTTCCATGTCCCGCTAAGATGATTCTAGGAAGTGTTAACTCCAAACCATTTTGCGGTATTTCATTTCCAGTTAAAACGAATGTTTCTTTCATTGCCTGATCTAAATTGAATACCCAAGCGTTGAAAGTCGAAGTAACATCTCTTACCATAAGACCCAATTTCCATCGATCTTTAATTTTGTATTGCAATCCACCATCAAGTCCAAACCCCCAAGAGGAAGCAAAATCTCCAACTTTTCGATAGATAACTTTGAAATTACCACCGACACTTAAGCCTTCCATTTTTAATTTTCGGGCATAGGATAGAAGAAAGGCATAATCTGCAGCAGTAAAAGTTGTGATTCTGTCATAATCAACCACTCCATTGTTGTCAATCAATTGTGTGGTATTTGGAATATCGTCAACGGCAAATCGAATTATCGAGAATGCGAGTGTGCTTTTGTCATCGATTGAGTGAGAAAGGCCTAAATAATCATAATTAGAAATTCCACCGAAATAAGGAGAGTGCATTAATCCAATTTCTAACCATTTTTTTGAATTGGTTAATCCTGCTGGATTCCAATAACCTGAATAGACATTATCTGTCTGCGCCACAACCGCATTTCCAAGTCCCAAAGCATCCGCTCCAATACCGATTGATAAAAACTCATTTGAATATTTTGGAGCAATCGTAGATTCTTGAGAATGTGCGATAAAAAGGATAAAAGTGACGATGGCCGTTGAAATTGTTCTCACGTTCATGGGTTTTATAAAATGAAATTTAGACATAATAAACAGCATATTCACTAAAAAATTGTGTTCTTTGTAGGATTATCAAATAATGGTGTTGTAAAAATAAGTCATTTAACTAAGAATACAAACCATAATTAATATTTACTCCATGAGAATGTTTAATATACCAAATCTATTTACCGCAGCGAATTTAATGTGTGGCGTTTTGTCGATTATCTTAACATTTGCAGGTCGAATTGATTTAGCACCTTTTGCGATTTTCCTTGGTGGAATTTTTGACTTTTTTGACGGTTTCTTAGCGCGAAAATTAAAAGTGAGCGGAGAAATGGGAAAACAGCTTGATTCATTGGCTGATATGGTAACGTTTGGTCTTGCTCCAGGATTTTTGATGATGGTCGTTATCATTGTTTCTATTTATATTGATGTGCCGTATGAAGCGACTAATTTTGCTTCACACGTACATTTTGAACTTCAGAATTGGATCAATGCGATTTTTTACAATGTTCCTAATCAGATGGATGCTCCAATAAAATGGTTGCCATTGTTTGCGTTGGTAATCCCATTTTTCTCTATGTTTCGATTGGCAAAGTTCAATCTTGATACGCGACAAAGCGAATCGTTCATTGGAGTGCCAACACCATTAAACACAATTTTCTTCACATTTTTTCCATTGATAATGTGGATGGAATTCGATACTTGGCGTTACGATGAAGGGATTTTTGCCTATTTATTCAATTCGTATTTTCTAGTTGGATTATGTGTGTTTA
>JBDKHH010000193.1:0-14246 GCA_039797785.1 Bacteroidota bacterium
AATTGCGCTCATAACCGACTAAACAAAAAATGTGGAAATTGGTTTAAAAAATTCTGCCTTTAACAGTGTTTTCTATAGTATCATCGAATGATCGAAATGTAAAATTGAGTGCTTTCTGAACCTTTGAAGCATCGTATTCCATCACATTAAAAGCTGTTTTCGCACTCGCGCGGGTAATGGCTGCTGTTCTGCCACGAAATTTGGATAACAACCACGAAAAGCGCCATGTAAAACCAATAAGCCATTTCGGAGTTGAGATAGTTGGTGGCTTTTTATGAAGTGCAAGCGCAATTTTTTCCAGTAATGTTTTAAAAGGCAAGTTAATACCAACACAAAGAAAGCGTTCATTTTTAATATCACTTTGCATAAGTTGAACCATTATTTCAGCAACATCGCGCGCGTCCACAAAACCATTTTTTCCGGGAGTGTGAAATCGCAAACCTTTATCAAGTGTTCTGAAAATGGTAAGTGAACTTTCATCCCAATGTCCAGCTCCAAAAATTACGGATGGATTAACGATTATGCAGTCCAATCCTTCTTCAACACCTCTCCAAACTTCCTTTTCACCCGAATACTTTGAAATGGCATAACCGCTCGTTTCTGGACCTTGTTTCCATTTGGTCGTTTCACTTGTGATGGTATTTACTTGACCACCAATGGCTGCAGTTGAACTTACGTAACACAATTTTTTGACACCAAAAGCTAAACAGGTATTTACAATATTTGCGGTGCCTTCACGGTTGATTTTAATCAGTTGAGCAAAATGTCGTTTATTGAATGACACAAGTCCCGCGCAGTGATAAACAAAATTGATACCTTTCATGGCGTCTTCTAGCGAAAGAAGATCGAGGATATCGCCTTCGAACCATTCGATGCGATTGAATTGTTCTTGCCAATTGGAATCGCCATAAAACTGAAAAAGCTTTTTAACGAGCTCAATTTTTGATGAATCTCTGTAAATAGCGCGAATCGTTACTTGTTCTGAACTTAATCTAAACAATAAATGACTTCCTAAAAGTCCAGTTCCACCAGTTACCAAAATCATATCTTCAAAAATACAATGTTTGAAGGATAATGGCATTCATTTGGAAACTTAATTTAAAGTTCATTGAAATTTTTCATTGAAATAATTGATTTTTTAATTTTTTAGTTGATATTTGAAGTATGAGAAAGATTCAACCACTATTCATTTCTCTTGCGCTAGTAGCGTGTGTAAGCTCATGTCAATCAGAGTACTCACAGCGACTGTCGAAAGGTTTTGAATTAAAAAAAGAATTGATCAAATTATCGAATACTCCAGAAGTATCAAACCAATTAAAGGTGAAAGAAATTAAAAAAGAGTTACATCTTCATGCCCAAGTTTCTGGAAATGAAGAATTGTTTTTTGAGCAATTAGGACTTAAATAATTTCAATCAATTTTTAATTCTTCATTAGGATCCCAAAAGATTTCTTTGAAGTTTATAATTTGATCTGCAACCACGACTACGCTCTCACATTTTAATTTCTCTTCCATTTCAGTTGGATGAGCAAAATTCGCTTTGCCTGTAAGTAAGCCTTGTCGGTTCACTACTCTGTGGGCCGGAATTCCTGGATATTTGTGTGATGCATTCATGGCCCAACCAACCATTCTACTAGATTTTGCACTTCCTAAATAACGCGCAATAGCACCATAGGATGTTACTCTTCCTTCTGGAATTAATCGAACTACATCGAAAACATTGTCAAAAAAATCTTTGTGTTTATCGTTGATTGATAGTGTCATTTTGATTCACGTAAAGCCATTATATTTGTCGAAAATACGAAAAATGAAAGCAGTTTACAGTATCGGTTTATTAATTCTTTCGAATGTGTTTATGACCTTAGCTTGGTATGGTCATTTAAAGTTTAGTGAGTCAAAAAAATTGGCTGGTTTAGGATTGTTTGCCATTATTTTAATCTCTTGGGGAATTGCTTTTTTTGAGTATTGCATGCAAGTTCCTGCAAACCGTATAGGATTCAAAGGAAATGGAGGTCCTTTTACGCTCTTAGAATTAAAAGTAATTCAAGAAGTGATTGCCTTGATTGTATTTTTGATTTTTTCGTTCCTTTTCTTTAAAAATGAAACATTTCTTTGGAATCATTTTGTCGGTTTAACCTTTTTAGTACTTGCAGTTTATTTCATTTTTAAGAAATAAATATCAAGTAAATCAATTGTTTAAGAAGTTTTTAAAAGTTAGCAAACAAAGAATGTTGATTATTTTATTTTAACATTTTTTTGCTTATAGGTTCATTTTACGTACTTTCAATCCTGTTAAAACTCTTAAACTATTAATATGAAACTACGATTACAGTTAATCGCATTGTTGATTATTGGGCTAAATTTCTCCGGTTTTGCTCAAGATTATGTTCAAATGATGCGTGATCCAAACGTCAATTTTTATGACGTTCAGCAAGCCTTCAACTCCTACTGGGAAGGAAAAATCATGGAAAAAGGAAAAGGATACAAAGCGTTTAGACGATGGGAAGCATACATGGCTCCGCGCGTTTATCCAAGCGGAAACATGACTTTGCCTTCTCAGAATTATGAAAATTTCGTTCAGTGGGAAAATCAACAAACCGCTGCTGGAGTTCCAAAATCAATTGCGGGAAATTGGACATTTTTAGGACCAACTGGAAAACCAACAGGTGGTGGTGCAGGACGATTGAATTTTGTTCGTTTTGATCCAACAAATACCAACACACTTTATGTAGGTGCTCCGGATGGTGGATTGTGGAAATCAACAAATGGTGGAACCAGCTGGTCTACGAATACAGATCAATTAGCCGTAATTGGTGTTTCAGATATTGCGATCGACCCAACAAATACACAGAAAATGTTTATAGCAACAGGTGATGGTGATGCTGGAGACTCCTATTCTATTGGAATATTAAAGAGCACAGATGGTGGTGCGACTTGGGTTCCAACTGGTTCGGCAACAGTTACATGGACAGCAAGTCAAGGAAGAACCTTGAGTCGAATTCTGATTAATCCAACGAACCCTCAAATAATCATGGCTTTTGGAAGCAATGGAATTTACCGTTCAACAGATGGTGGTACAACTTGGTCACAGCCAACTGGAACCTTTAACGGTGTGATGGACGCAGAATTTAAACCAGGAGACCCAAATACAGTTTATGCTGCAGGTACGGTTTTCAAAAAATCGACTGATGGTGGTTTAAATTGGTCAACTATAACAACAGGTTTAACAGGAATTGGTCGTTTGGCTATTGCTGTAACACCGGCGAATGCTGCGTATGTTTATGTGTTGGCGGCAAGAGGCTCAGATTCAGGTTTTCTTGGTTTAATACGTTCGACGGATAGTGGAGCTACGTTTACAACACGTATGTCATCTACTTCAAGTAATAACATTTTAGGTTGGGACAACGGTTCTGATGCTGGTGGACAAGGTTGGTATGACTTAGCCATTGCAGCGTCACCAACAAACGCTGATGAAATCATGACGGGTGGAGTTAACATGTGGAGAAGTACCAATGGAGGAACTTCATTTACCTTAAATTCTCATTGGACAGGTGGTTATAGCAAACCATATGTTCATGCGGATATTCATGATATTATCTATATGCCTGGATCTGGAACAACAGTATTTTCAGGAAACGATGGTGGGATTTTTAAAACAACGAATTCAGGTACATCTTGGTCAGATATCAGTTCGAACTTGTGTATCGCACAACAGTATAGAATTGGAATGTCTGCCTCAAGCCCAACCTTGTTAGTTTCTGGTCACCAAGATAACGGAACGAATAAATTAAATGGTACGGCATGGTCACAAATTTATGGAGGTGATGGAATGGACTGTTTCATTGATCGCACCAACAACAATGTGATTTATGGTTCTTATGTTTATGGTGATTATTATAAATCAACCAATGGAGGAACAAGTTTTACTTCGATTACCTCTGGTATTCCAGCAGGTTCAGGTTCTGAAGAATGGTTGTGTGCATTTCACCAAGATCCAGTAACTGCTGCAACAATTTATGCAGGTGGAAGAACAGCCTTGTATCGTTCAACGAATTCAGGAACATCATGGTCAGCATTGGGCACACCAACTGGTTCTGGTAACATCATGGAATTTGTTATCGCACCAAGCAATAATCAAGTTATTTATGCTATTAAGTCGGGAACAAATGCCGTTTCAAAATCGACAAATGGTGGGACAAGTTTTACAGCTGTTTCAACAGGTTTACCAACGGGTGTTGCTCCGACAAGTGTAACTGTTTCGAACACTGATGCGAACATTGTTTATGTGACATATTCAGGTTATAGTGCTGCCAATAAAGTATTTAAATCAACGAATGGTGGTACAAATTGGACGAATATTTCTTCAGGATTGCCAAATATTCCTGTAAATACAATCGTGTTCCAAAATGGATCTTCAAATGATGCGGTATACATCGGAACGGATGTTGGCGTTTATTACAAAGACAACACGACTGCTTGGATTGCATTCAACACTGGCTTACCGAATGTTTCTGTTCGTGATTTAGAAATTTATTATCCAACTAGTCGTTTACGTTGTGCAACGTTTGGTCGTGGAACATGGGATAGTGATTTATATTCTACAGTTGCAGCGCCTCCAGTAGCTAGTTTTACTGCTTCAGCAACAACAATATGTGTTGGACAAACGGTTACTTTTACAAATACATCATCAGGTTTACCAACATCGTATGCATGGACGTTTGCGGGAGGAACACCAGCAACTTCAACGGCAACGAATCCAACGGTAACCTATAATACAGCAGGGACTTATACAGTTGCTTTAACAGCGACAAATGGAAGTGGTTCAAACACTGTTACTCAGACGAATTATATCACCGTTCTTGGTGGTTCTGGTGCAACTTTACCTGTAACAGAAGGATTTACATCAACGACATTTCCTCCTACAAACTGGAACATTGTTAATCTAGATTTAGGTGATACTTCTTGGATGAGAAATACGACAGTTGGAATTGCACCTACAGCTGGAAATTCAATGTGGTTTGATAATTACGAATTCAGCGATTTAGGGAATACTGACGAAATGCGTACACAAAAACTAAATCTTCAAGGTTTTTCAAGTGCAAACTTAACGTTTGATGTTGCTTATGCAGCCTATGATGCAAGTTATGTGGATGGATTGGAAGTGTTGATTTCTTCAGATTGTGGTGTGACGTTCACATCAGTATATTCCAAAACAGGTTCAACTGTAGCACCCGGAAATTTACCAACAGCGGCTGCGACGACTGCCTTATTTGTGCCAACAGCAGCGCAATGGCGAAATGAATCAATTGACTTGACAAGTTATGTTGGACAAACCAATGTAACTATAGCGTTCAGAAATATTGCAGGTTTCGGAAACTCCTTGTATATAGATAATATTAATATTTCTGGAGTTGCAATTCCTGTTGCACCAACTGCAAGTTTTACTTCTTCACCTGCTACTCCAGTTTGTACTGGTCAAACAGTTTCATACACAAGCACGTCAACGGGAACGCCAACTTCTTATTCTTGGTCTTTCCCAGGAGGAACTCCTGCTACTTCAACATTGGCAAATCCAACAGTTACGTATGCGGCGGCTGGAACATATAATGTTTCTTTAACTGCTACAAATGGTGCTGGTTCAAACACTTCGAATCAAACATCTTATATTACGGTTGGCGCGTCTCCTGCAACACCAGGAACAATTTCAGGTACAGCAGCTGTTTGCGCAAATACAACAGGTTTAACTTTTTCTATCGCATCTGTGGCAGGGGCGTCCTCTTACACATGGACGGTTCCAGCGGGAGCAACAATTGTTTCAGGTCAGGGAACAATAAGTATTACCGTAAACATGGGTTCTACAGCAGGAAATGTAACTGTGACTGCAACAAATACATGTGGTACTTCAAGCGCATCCAATTTTGCTGTTGCAATAAATCCAACACCTGTAGCACCTGCTTCCATTTCTGGAACTGCATCAGTTTGTAGTGGTTCTGCAGGAAATGCTTATTCTATTGGATCAGTACCTGGTGCTACGAATTTCACTTGGACGGTACCTGCCGGTGCAAGCATTGTTTCTGGTCAAGGAACAACAGGCATTTCTGTTACGGCTGGTTCTACTGCAGGAAACATTACTGTTACCGCATCAAATACGTGTGGAACGTCTAGTGCAACAACGTTTGCATTGGCAATATCAACTACACCAGCTACGCCTGGCAGCATAACAGGATCTGCAATTGCTTGTTCGTCATCAACGGGTAATGTGTATTCAATTGCTTCTGTCGTGGGAGCAACAAGTTACACATGGACTGTTCCTGCAGGAGCAACAATAACAGCTGGACAAGGAACATCAAGTGCAACTGTATCATTTGGCTCAACTGCTGGAAATGTTTCTGTAACGGCTACAAATTCATGCGGTACGTCTTCTGCTAGCTCATTCCCAATTACATTAACGAGTGCGGCGCCAGCAACACCAGGAACAATTGCTGGTACGGCATCTATTTGTGAAGCATCAACGTCGAATACCTATTCTGTCGCTGCGGTTTCAGGTGCAACTACATACACATGGACTGTTCCAGCTGGGGCAAGCATCGTTTCAGGACAAGGAACAACTTCCATCACTGTTACTGCAGGGGCAACTGGTGGAACGATTTCGGTTGTTGCGTCAAGTTCTTGTGGGACTTCTTCAGCAAGCACGTTTACGTTAACTGTGAATCCTTTACCAGTTGTTTCTCAAAGTGCCTTGCAAAATGCATGTGCCAATTGGGGCTCGTTTGCTTTAACAGGAGGTAGTCCAGCAGGAGGAACGTATTCTGGAACAGGTGTTGCATCAGGTTCATTTGATCCAGCAGTTTCTGGAATCGGAACGTTCCCAATTACGTATTCAGTTACTCAAAGTGGATGTGCAAATACGGCAATTGCAAGTATAACTGTTGATACATGTGCTGGAATTGAAGAAAGCAAGGAAGACTTGGTTGTGATTTATCCGAATCCAACGCATGGCGATTTGTCAATTTTGGGAATTGATTTAGACAAATTCAAAACGATTGAATTGTTAGATGTTTCAGGTCGACTTGTTGAAACATGGAGCATCAATGCATCTGATATGAACATTGATTTGACAAAACATGCGCAAGGTTCGTATACACTTCGAATCAATGGCAACGGTTTGGAAATTGTGAAAAGAATTCAAAAGAACTAACGATTCTAATCCATAAATAAAAAAGAGCGTTTGCTACGGCAGACGCTCTTTTTTTGTGTTTAAAAATTCTATATTCTTCCGCCGTGGCGGACAATATTCTAAATTATTCTACGGTAACTGATTTCGCAAGATTTCTTGGTTGATCAACGTTACAACCTCTCATTACTGCAATGTGATATGAAAGTAATTGGAAAGGAATTGTTGCTAATAAAGGCACTAAATGCTCGTCAGTATTCGGAATTTCGATCACGTGATCGGCCATTTCTTTTACAGCAACATCACCTTCTGTTACCACAGCAATGATTTTTCCTTTTCTTGCTTTAACTTCTTGAATATTTGAAACTACTTTTTCGTACGATGTACCTTGCGTTGCAATAACAAAAACTGGCATTTCTTCGTCAATTAAGGCAATTGGACCATGTTTCATTTCAGCAGCTGGATAACCTTCTGCGTGGATGTAAGAAATCTCTTTTAATTTCAATGCACCTTCCAAAGCAACTGGGAAAGAACTTCCACGACCTAAGTACAATGCATTTGCAGCATCTTTGTATTTCGCAGCGATTTCTTCAATGATATCGTTTTTATCCAATACACGTTTCACTTTATCAGGAATTGCTTCCAATTCAGCAAGCATTGTATGGAATTTAGTTTCGCTTATCGTTCCTTTTTTGTGAGCCAACGATAAAGCCATTAACGTAAGAACTGTAACCTGAGCTGTAAATGCTTTTGTTGAAGCAACACCAATTTCTGGTCCTGCATGCGTATATGATCCAGCATCTGTGATTCTAGAAATTGATGAACCAACAACGTTACAAATTCCTAAAATGGTAGCACCTTTTGATTTTGCTAATTCTAAAGCCGCCAATGTATCTGCAGTTTCACCTGATTGAGAAACAGCAATTACAACGTCATTTTCATTGATAATAGGATTTCTGTAGCGGAATTCACTTGCATATTCAACTTCAACATTGATACGTGCTAAATCTTCAAATAAATATTCTCCAACCAAACACGCATGCCAAGAAGTACCACAAGCAACCATGACGATGCGTTGAGCATTTGCCATTTTTTGTTCATACTCTGTGATTCCACCAAGTGAAACCCATCCTTCTTCAGCGTTTAAGCGTCCACGGAAACAATCGCGAATAGAACGAGGCTGTTCATGAATTTCTTTCAACATAAAATGCTCATAACCGCCTTTTTCTAGGGCTTCTAATTGCATTTCTAATTGTTGGATATAAGGTGTTTTTTCTTGATTACCGATGTTGAATATTTTCAGACCATCATTCAAATCAACAATAGCGATTTCTTCATCTTCTAAGTAAACTACACGTTTTGTGTACTCCACAATTGGTGTAGCATCTGACGCTAAATAGAAATCTCCTTCTGTTCCAATTCCAACAACTAAAGGACTACTTTTTCGTGCAGCAACTAATTGATTTGGATTTTCTTTTGATAGTACAACAATCGCGTATGCTCCTACCACATTGTGCAAGGCTAAACGAACTGCTTCTGCTAAGGAAACATTTTCCTTTTTTTGGATGTCATCAATTAAATGAACCAAAACTTCCGTATCAGTTTCACTTTTAAAGATGTATCCAAGATTTATAAGTTCTTTTCTTAAGGTATCGTAATTTTCGATGATTCCGTTGTGAATCAAGGCAATTGAACCATCGGTAGAATAATGAGGATGCGCGTTAATATCGTTTGGAGCACCATGAGTTGCCCAACGTGTATGTCCAATTCCTGCATACCCACTCGTGTCTTGGTCCGCCGCAAAAGCTTCTAAATTTGAAACTTTCCCTTGACGTTTGTATAAGTTGATTGAACCGTTGTTTAACAATGCAATTCCAGCACTGTCATATCCACGGTATTCTAATCGTTTTAATCCTTTTAATATAATCGGATATGCTTGTTTTTTACCAATGTAAGCTACAATTCCACACATAATTAATATTGAGTATAGGTGACCACTATTTGAGGTTTCTTTTTATTGATGGTCGATGGACCATTAAAAATGATTCGCTCTGCCGATGTAATGAAAAAACGTGGTGAAAGAATCAATTCAGTCGTTGAAATTTGCCCTGTAACCAATGCTTGAACGTAATCACGACAATCAACAGTATAACTTTTAGTGTAATTGTCATAAAAACCAAATACACCTATCCCAGACAAGATATTGTCAATACGAACAGAAACAGATATTTCATCACTAGGTGAATATTTTGAAGCAGTTTGATATTGAACTGGAAGAATCAATTCTGCTTTATGAATGACACATTTTTTAGGTAAGTTTTTAAGTCCTGGAATTTTAACAATTGCACGGCTTTTGAAAGCTTGCGCATAAAATTCAGTTTGACCTGAAATCGTATCATTGATAACATTTTGTACCGGTTTTCCAGAATTGTCGATGTCTACATGGTTGAAATCTGCACATTCCGAGTTAATCAAGAAGTCAAACGTTTTTTGCTCACCTGCTTGCGTATAGTAAATGGTCATCTTGGATAATGGATCATTTAAATTGAAATAGAAAACAGCTCCCTTTCCACTTAATTGTGAACCATTGTTTACCTTAACGTATAAGCCTTTGAAGTAGCTCGTGAAGTTATCAATTGAACTGTAGTTCGTTCCTCCAGAAGCTGATTCATTTATTAGCTGCGTTGCTAACGAATTGTTTAATCTAATTCTTAATTGTGCGTCAACTGTATCTTCTCCAATGATTGTTTCACCGTTCGGTGTAGGAGTGAACGTTTCATAACCCGGCACTACAAGGTTTGTACTAGAATGTGCTTTGTCTTGAAACGAATAGTAGGTTGAATCCACGTCTATTTTTTCAGTCAATTGATACACTTCCACTGTTTGAGGACTCAATTCACCATAATAATCAGCATATTCTAAGCCTAGCACTAAGGAATCTACAGTTATTGCAGAAATATCACCAAAATTAGGATTCAATCCAGATAAAACAACTTGCGTATAAAAACTAGCTTCTACCTTACCGAATTTTGGATCATTGTAAGAACCTAAAACAGCATATGCAGGATTATCAGAAATTAGTGAATCTTCCGCAATTGTAAAGGTTGTTAATTGAAATGTGTCAACTTGCGTTGAATTTAAAAGCGAATTTGGATCGAGAACATCGTTTCCAAGGGTAGATTCTTTCTTTTTACAGGCAACAACAACTAAAAGTGTTATTAAAAAAGTAGCGGAAAGTCCAAAAACCTTCCGCCACGAATTGGGGTAACTAAAATTCATTTTATATGAGTACGGTTTCTTCAATTACTTTATTAAAAAATTCAGACATCACCTTTGTTTGATTTTCTTCAGGAACATAATCCTGTTTCAAACATGTTGCTTCGTCAAATATTGTTCTAAGTTCGGGAGTTAACTCTTCACTAGCAACGTTAATTCCATCCGCATATTTTGTCATAACGCGAATAATATTTTCGTAGCTCGTATCTTTCAATTGGTCAACAATCTCCTCATCGAACCCGTCAAATTTAAGTTTATCAGCAAAACGCTCATCCCAATTTTTGTTAAACCCATCATTGTATAAACTCAATACAACTTTAGTGTCCGCAAAATGAGGGTCTTTTGAATATAATTTTTTAATGTAAAGTGCCATTAAGACAGTCATCCAACCGTGACAATGAATTACATCTGGCTGCCAACCTAGTTTTTTTACTGTTTCAAGAACTCCACGACAAAAGAACATTGAACGTTCGTCGTTGTCTTCGTAAAATTCTCCTTTATCGTCAACAACACAGTTTTTACGTTTAAAATACTCATCATTATCGATGAAGTAAACCTGCATTCTTGCAGCTGAAATAGATGCAACTTTGATGATTAATGGGTGATCAGTATCGTCAATGATTAAGTTCATTCCTGACAAACGAATCACTTCATGTAGTTGATGGCGACGTTCATTGATACTCCCGAAACGTGGAGTGAAAACGCGGATTTCTTTTCCTGCTTCTTGAATACCTTGAGGTAGTCTTCTAGCAATATTTGAAACTTCTGATTTTGGTAAAAAAGGTGCAATCTCCTGAGATACAAAAAGTACTTTCTTTTTCTGCATGAATTTTAGATTCGTAAAAACAGTACAAAAATATAGAAAAAAAAGCGGAACTTCAACAAAAAGGAATAGTTTTGTCGATTCGTCTTTCCAATATTGATGCGCGAATGAATGTATTTACGACACGAAAATCGTTGAACGAGGCACTTGCCTCTTTAAAAGAAGCTAAAAAAAGCGTTGGATTTGTACCAACCATGGGAGCTTTGCATGAAGGTCACTTGGCTTTGGTTAAAAGAGCTTTAAGTGAATCTGACACTGTTGTTGTGAGCATTTTTGTGAATCCAACTCAGTTTAATAACATGCAGGATTTGGATAAATATCCGCGTATGTTGCAAGCTGATGTGGATCTGTTACAGACAATTGGAGAGGTAATCGTTTTTGCACCTACTGTGGAGGAAGTTTATCCTGAAAATGATACGTATACACCGTTGGATTTGGAAGGAATTGACAATGTTATGGAAGGTGAGTTTCGACCAGGACATTTTCAAGGTGTTGTGCATGTGGTGCGAAATCTATTTCAAATCGTTCAGCCAGATCAAGCTTATTTCGGTTTAAAGGATTTTCAACAAGTGGCAGTAATTCGCTTGTTGACGAAAAAATACAATTTCCCGATTCAAATTATCGCGTGTCCAACTTTGAGAGAAACAAACGGTTTGGCAATGAGTAGTCGTAATTTGCGTTTAACAGAAAAAGAACGTGAAGATGCATTAATCATTATTCAAACTTTGAAGCATATTCAATCGTTGAAAGCAACAAAAACACCGAAAGAGGCAAAAGAATTAGCGATGGAATATTTCTCAAATGGTAAATTGCGTTTGGAATATTTGGAAATTGTGAATGGAGCAAATTTAAAATCGCTTGATAATGAATGGAATGAGTACACTGTTGTATGTCTCGCTGCTTTTTGTGGTGCCGTTCGTTTAATCGACAATTTGGAATTAGTGTAAACCCCGATATTTTTCTCATTATAAGCGTTTGTAAATCATTCTTGACTCAAAAAAATGCTTTACATTTGTGCCCGAATTTAGAATAGGATGTTGATAGAAGTAGTAAAATCAAAAATTCATCGTGTTAGAGTTACACAAGCAGATCTGAATTATATCGGTAGTATTACCATTGATGAAGATTTAATGGATGCTTCAAATTTAATAGAAGGTGAAAAAGTTCAAATCGTAAACATCAACAATGGTGAACGTTTTGAAACATACGTTATTAAAGGCGATCGCAAATCTGGAACGATTTGTTTGAATGGTCCTGCTGCTCGTCGTGTTGCGATGAATGATATCATCATCATTATTGGTTATGGCTACATGGATTTTGAAGAAGCTAAATCGTTCAAACCATCTTTAGTCTTCCCGAATGAAGAAACAAATCTAATCGACTAGTGACTAAAAAAACGCTCCTCACGATAGTAAAAACAGTTCTTCCACTATTGTTAGGTGTGTATCTTATTTGGGTCTTTTTCGCAAACATGGCAGAGGATCCGAAAAAACTATCTGCATTTTATAAAGCAATTTCTGAAGCCAATTATTGGTGGATTCTTCTATCTGTAATTTTGGGAGTTGTGGCGTATTTTTCGCGCGCTTATCGCTGGAAATATGTTCTTGAACCATTGGGATATAAAACAAACTTTTGGCACCGTTATCACGCTGTAATGATTGGGTATTTAATCAATCTCACAATTCCGCGTGCTGGAGAAGCTTCTCGTTCTGCCATGCTGTATCGTTCGGATGGTGTTCCTTTTTCTACTTCGTTTGGTACAATCATCGCTGAGCGTGCAATTGACTTGATTATGTTGGGTTCAATTGCGTTCTTAACTGCCGTTTTGGGTTACGATGATTTCTTTGAAATTAAAACGCAAATCATCGAAAAGTTTGGTGGTTCGTCACACGCCTCAAGCAATGGTTTTCCATGGAAATATGTTATTTATGGAGTGATTGCCTTGGCGTTTTTAGGAATGGCTTACTTGTTCCTGTTTAATCTAAATTTCCGCAAGAAATTACTCGGTTTTGTAAAAGATGTGTTGGCTGGATTGTTTTCTATTTTCAAATCCAAACAGCCTTTAGGTTATATCTTCCACACATTAATTATTTGGGGTTGTTACATTGTGATGTTTGCACTTCCATTTCAAGCCTTGGAAGAAACTTCATCCATTCCATTTCAAGGAATTTTATTAGGTTTTATAGCTGGTTCTTTGGGTATCACCTTTACGAATGGTGGAATTGGAACGTATCCACTTCTTGTAGGATTGGTTGTGGCGTTTTATATTTCGAAAACGAGTGATGTTGATGGAACTGGTGTAGGAAATGCTCTTGGAATGCTTGTCTGGATCACGCAAACATTTTTAATGATTGTACTTGGATTACTTTCATTAGTTTTATTACCGAAGAATTATACGCAAGAAAAAGAAAATGAGCAGATTAGCGAGCCTGGAAAGTAAAATTGTTTCTTTAGAAGATGCAAAACGTCGTGTAAACATGTGGCATTTGAAAAATGACAAGGTTGTTTTTACAAATGGTTGTTTTGATATTTTGCACAAAGGTCACGTAACCTATTTGGCTAAATCCGCTGAATTAGGAGATCGTTTAATTGTTGCAATCAATACGGATGCATCTGTTCGCGAACAAGGAAAAGGGGAAAATCGACCAATCAATCCTGAAGATGCCAGAGCGACAGTTTTAGCGGCTCTCGGTTTTGTGGATATGGTTGTCTTTTTCAGTGAAAACACGCCCTATGATGTCATCGAGTTTCTTCAGCCTGATGTATTGGTTAAAGGAGCAGATTACGATCCAAATGAAACAGATCCAAGTTCAAAGAAATACATCGTGGGCTCAGATATTGTCAAGAAAAATGGGGGAGAAGTGATTGCAATCCAACTTGTAGATGGATATTCAACCACTTCTATTATTGAGAAATCAAAAGCTTAATAACGCGATCTAAATCCACCACCATCGCCCATATTGAAACGAAGGAA
>JBDKHH010000194.1:0-3929 GCA_039797785.1 Bacteroidota bacterium
TTGCCTACTTAGCTTTCTTTAGTGGGATTATGCAGTTGCTAATTGACTCTGGAGCTACAGAACGTTTGGCTCGACGCTTGAGCCCATTTTTCGTGAGTGTTTTTCCATCTGTACCTAAAGGCCATGAATCAATTTCTTACATGACCTTAAATTTTTCTGCCAATTTCTTAGGGTTGGATTCTGCAGCAACGCCATTCGGACTAAAAGCAATGCAAAGTTTGCAAGAAATTAATCCAGAAAAAGAAAAAGCAAGTGACGCACAAATCATGTTCTTGTGTTTACATGCTGCCGGATTAACATTGATTCCAACTTCGATCATTGGTTACCGTGCAGCTCAAGATGCTACAAATCCTGCAGATGTAATGCTTCCATGTATTATCACATCGTTTATCGGGACAATCGCTGCGTTTTTAATCGTTGGAATTCGTCAGCGTATCAATTTCAGAAGCGCAACGCTATTAATCGCGTTGATTTCAATTATTGCTGGAATCATTGGCCTATTACTTTACGTAAATAGCTTAGATTTAATTGGAAAGAACTTTTTTACAAGCAACTTTTCAAGTTTACTTTTACTAACAATCATTGCATTTACGTTGATCTTTGCCTTCGTCAATGAACGAAAATTCAAAGAAAAAGAAACGACAATCTTCGATGCATTTGTTGTTGGTGCAAAAAGTGGAATTAGTACTGGAGTTTCTATTTTTCCTTACGTACTAGGAATGTTAGCCGCAATTTCTTTGTTCAGAAACAGTGGATTGTTTGAGGTAATCAGTGTTTGGATTTCGAATGGCTTCCATTTCATGGGTGTTTCAAAAGAAGTTACTGATTCGTTACCTGTTGCTATGTTGAGACCGTTCAGTTCTTCAGGTTCACGTGGATTCATGATTGATTCAATGCAAACGTTTGGACCAGATTCATTGACAGGACGTTTGAGCTGTATTTTTCAATGTAGCGCAGAAACAACATTTTATGTAATTGCTGTGTATTTCGGTGCAATCAATGTTAGAAATACACGTTATGCATTGGGAACCATGTTACTTGTTGACCTTATTTGTGTTATCACAGCAGTGTTTGTAGCCATGTGGTTTTTCTAATTCAATCGAATATGTTTAGTTTCTTCAAGAAAAAAGATAAAAACACCCCAAAACCTGTTGAAAATGTTACACTTTCTGCAGTGAAACCCTTGGATTATCACCCAAAAATTATTTTGGCTTGGGCTAGAGCAATTGAAGGAAATGATGATTTAATGCGTTGGCTGAAGGAAAATGGTTATCCCGAATTGTCAATGGCAACGTTTGCGATTTATTTGAAAGACGAAGCGCGTCAATGGTTGTTGCAAAATGGTTATCCGCATTTAATGGCAATGATTAACGCGGCAGAAGGGAATGAAACTGCACAAAAATGGTTGTTGGCGCATGATTTTGAAATTCTTTACCACATTGCAATGGCAGTTGAAGATGAGCAAATGAGTTGGGAATGGTTAGGAAAAAATGTTACGCCAGATATTTTCTTATTAACGCAATCTATTAAGAAAGTGAAAGACCAAATCGAAGAGAATCACAATGATGTGCATTCGTTTGGGAAAGATATTTAATGATTTGAAAATTTATTGATTTGAAAATTCAAAAATTTAAATATTTAAATTTTTGTGGTTAATTTTTTTAATTTTCAAATACCATTATAGCGAATTTCAACAGCTGTAGCTCCTTTTCCATATTCACGAAAGTCAGCGTCATAGAATTCTACACCTTCTTTTTTATCCAAAAACATACGAACTTCGGTTTTTAAAACACCTTCTCCTACTCCATGAATAATGATGAGTTTACGTATGTGTTTGTCGTGTGCGCGTTTATAAAACGTTCGGAATTCTTTCATCTGAAGATTTAAAATTTCAGCATTACTCATTCCTGCGTGTGAATCCACAAGTGTTTCGATGTGTAAATCGATTTCCCAAACATCTAATGGTTTGCGTGAGCCTGTTTGTTGTTCTTTATGAATTGAATGTCTGAATTTTGAAAAAGTATCATCTTCATTGATTTGTGCGACATGCTCATCAGGCAAATGATATTCTGTTCCATGAATTTTTACGAGTTCATTTTCTCTAAAAGGACGTTCGAAACCAGATTCATCTTCTACATGAATAAATCCTTTTTCATCGATACGTCGAACGATGCCGCCTCCTTGCTCATAAAGGAAAGCAACTTTTTCGTTAACCTTGAATTGCTTTGAAGTACCAGTCATAATATTCCATTATTTTTTCAAGGTAAACCAATAATAATACCAGAGGTGTGATCAGCGAAACTAACCAAAAGAAGATGATTGAAATTTTAAAGAAAAGACTCGCATCTTTTTTAACTGGACTAACCAAAACAGAATTGACTTGGCTCGCTAGTAATGGCTTTGCTTCTTCTTCTGAAACATTATCAACATATGTTCGAAGAGCATTACTTCTTTCGAGAAGAACGTTTTTAATACGCTGAAAGTCTTTATTGGAGAGTAGTTTATACGTTGTTTTGTAATTAATTTCTTCTGCTCTTAATTCTTTTCTTAAATGATACTGGTTTTGAATCGAACGCACCCTGAACCCCATGATGAAGCCGAATAAAATCAACATATATTCGTCAATCAACCATCCAACAATTATCAATACCAATGATGAAACAAACGAAAATATTAATAGAAACAAATCATGATTATGCTTCATTAATAGCTTAAACAATTGTCCACCGTCTAAAGGATCTAGTGGAATTAAATTCATTAAGTTCAGAAACAAAAAGAGCAAGCCTAAATTGACCATCCAGACTTCTTGAAAAAGACTTGCGAGCAGAATAAAACCAAAACCTAGAATGATTCCAGGAAAAGGTCCTGCGCCGATGACGATTAAACTTTGTTTTTGCGAATATTCTTCTTTGCTTCCTTGAACAAAAGCGCCCATGAGTGGAATAAAAAGCATGCGTACATTTTTATACCCAAACGCCTTCATCATGGTGAAATGGCCGAGTTCATGGGTTAATAACACCACTAAAAAATAAATAATAAAATTCACCTCTTCCGTGAAAACCAATAGAAAAGCAATAACGAAAAGAACAACAGAAAAAACTGTTAAAGCAAGATTTCCTTTAGGCTTCGCCTCGATTAATTCTGGTTTGGGTGGGTAAAAATCGTATTCTTCCATAAGAGTATTAAAAATACGAATTCATCGTACATCTATTCGTGTTGACTAATTATTTTTTCAAAAGTGTTGCAAAATCTTTCGCGAAATAGGTTAGAATCGCATCTGCACCAGCTCTTCTCATGCTTAAAAGCATTTCGCTGATTGCTAAATCATAATTCAACCAACCTTTTTCTGCAGCAGCATAAACCATTGCACATTCACCACTTACATTGTAAGCAGTAATTGGAATATTGAAATTGTCTTTCAACATATGAATAATATCCAAGTAGCACAAAGCAGGTTTTACCATTAGCATATCCGCACCCTCCATGAAATCCAATTCGGCTTCTAGTAAAGCTTCACGTTTGTTGGCAGGATTCATTTGGTACGTTTTTTTATCACCGTGTTTAGGTGCAGAATTCAAGGCATCTCTAAATGGACCATAAAAAGCACTTGCATATTTTGCCGTGTACGACATTATTGATACTTCTGTATAATCATGTAAATCCAAATATTCACGAATACTACCTACTCGCCCATCCATCATGTCTGAAGGTCCAATAATATCAATTCCAGCTTGCGCTTGTGCTAAAGCCATTTTATTTAAAATCGGCAATGTTTCATCGTTCAGGATTTTTCCATTTTCCACCAAGCCATCATGTCCATCAGATGAATAAGGATCCATCGCAACGTCAGACATCAAAACAATTTCAGGAAATGTTTCTTTTAATGTTCGAATAGCGTGCAAATAAAAATTTTCATCAGCATAACTGTA
>JBDKHH010000195.1:0-25949 GCA_039797785.1 Bacteroidota bacterium
CTGCAGATCTTCTTATTTGGCTGGTTAAACCATACATTTCATCTTTTGGAAAGCTCTTAGTTAAATTGTAAATCGTTGTGACAAATACAATACTTCGTTTGTAAACTGTCAGGTTTTTGTGAATCATAAAAGGTATTTATCTTGAAGATACGAATATTTTTTTTGAATAAAAATTATTCGTAGTGACTCGTGACTAGAGACTAGTAACTAGTGATTAGAAACTAGATAAGAACCATTCTATCCTGGTGATAAGTTTATAAATAGAGTTAACCAAATTAATTTGTTCATTTAAAAAACAGAGACTAGTGATTAGAAACTAGATAAGAATCAGGCTATTCTTTCGACAGCATTGCATTCACTTTTAACCATATTATTTGGATTTCTAAGATTATAGAAAAACAACATCTAACTAGATTAATTTAAACTATCCCTCTAGTCACTTGTTTCTAGTTTCTAGTTACTACTTTTGTTGTGTGAAAGTAAAATTCATTTGTATCGGGAAAACGGGTAAATCCTTTTTAGAAGAGGGTGAAAACGAGTATTTAAAGCGTTTAAAGCACTATATTCCTGTTGAGCGTATTGAAATTCCCGACTTAAAGAATGCGAAGAAATTGACCTTTGATCAAATAAAAGAGCAAGAAGGAAAAGAAATATTATCGAAGGTTCAAGCGGGCGATCAATTGATTTTATTGGACGAACGTGGAGATTTCTATTCATCTGTTCAGTTTTCCAATTTTCTCCAACAAAAATTCAATTCTGGCGGAAAAGCAATCGCATTTGTTGTAGGCGGGGCGTACGGTTTATCGGATGAAGTCTATACTGCGGCAACAGGTAAAATCAGTCTTTCCAAAATGACTTTTTCGCATCAAATGGTACGCATGATTTTCTTCGAACAACTGTATCGTGCTATGACTATTTTGAGAGGCGAGCCTTATCACCATGAGTAATCCGCCGTGGCGGAGTGATTCATGATTCATGATTTGTGATTCATGATTTGTGATTCATGATTTATAATTTGTGATTCGTGATTTATAATTAGCTGCGCTGCTGCCTGACGACGGTTGTGATTCGTGATTACCTGCTTGTCGTAACCTCCAGCCAAGACAGGGATTGGAATCAACATACTCTTTTGACAAGTTCGAGGTCCTTTTTTTAAATATTACAAACTTATTTTCTATCAATTCTCGATAATTCGGTCGTCGTGGAATCGGTCGTCGAGCTTGTCGAGACGCCGAGACGCCGAGATCTCGAAACCACTATTCATCTGATTTACTTGATGAGAATTTCTTCAACAATTCATATTCTCCTTTTATCAATGCTTCCTTCTTTTTTCGGCTCCAATTCTGCACCTGTTTCTCTCGAATAAAAGCAAAATCAATGCGGTCAAATTTTTCAAAATAAACAAGTTCAACAGGCAAATGCTTTTTAGTATAATTTGCCCCAAAACCTGTTTGGTGTTGCTCAATTCTTCGTTCTAAATCTTTTGTACTGCCTGTGTAATAGGTATTGTTAGCGCATTTAAGAATGTACATATACATGTGGTAGGTTTTTTATTTTAAGATACAAAAAAAGTGCCTCTCGACAAGCTCGAAGTCCTTTTTTATAAATGATAAACTTATTCTCTGACAATTCTTGATAATTCGGTCGTCGAGACGAGAGACGCCGAAACGCCACATTGACACCAAATACTGTAAACAAAAAATCCCGGGGTCTGAAGCCGGGATTTTTAACCATGAAACTACCTCTGAAAGTAAACTGTGTAAATGAAACGATTACATAGTTTAAGGCGATTGTTCTTTATTGATTGCAGTCCAAATCAATCGAAGAACGAGTCTGTTGAATATTAATTTTTAATTCTTTCTTAATCTCTTTCGTGATGTTTGAGATTTCTTTTGAGATGTACGTTTGATCTGCAAATGAGATAAACAGTACGATCACAAAGATTGATTTTCTTAGGGTTGAGTAATTCATAACCTTGATTATAAGAATGTTACTTTTTTCACTGTATTCAATCCAGTTGTTGTTGTCAAGCGAACCATATATTCTCCTGCTTCTAAACCTTCTAATCTGAAGTTGTTTACTGTGCTATTAATTTCGTTTGTTTGAACAAGTTGACCTGCCATGTTGTAAACAGTGATTGAAGCTACGTCAACACCATTCCAATTAATCATACTCATGTCTGTTGCAGGATTAGGGAAAACACTCATTTCTACTTCATCATTTTTTTCATTTACCCCCATCAAATTTCCTGTAAATGGAGCTTGAGAAACTGCTACATCAGATGAAGATGAAACAACTGAACCAACAGTAGTTGAAATGATTGTATTCAAATCCATTGAGATATTGAATGATGTGTTACATCCGTGAGCATCTGTTACGGCTACTTCGTAGAATCCATTTGTTACGTTACTTAAGTCTTCCATTGAAGCACCTGTATTCCAAGCGTAATTGTATGGTGCTGTTCCACCTGCTACTGTAAGATCGATTGTTCCGTAAGAGTTTGTACTATTTGCTGTTCCTATACCATTTGCTGTTAACACATCTGGTTGAGCAACATCGAAGTTAGCGTAAGTGAAACATCCATAAGTATCAACGATGCGAACATTATATGAACCTGCAGCTAGGTTGTAAATATCTTCTGTTGTTTCAGCGTTGTTCCAGATGTATTGAAATGCACCTTGTCCACCTGTAATGTCTAATTCAATGCTTCCAGAGTTTTCTCCGTTACAGTTTACATTGTTGATTTGTGCATCGTATGTTACAGGAGTAACAGTATCTGCGATTAGTTGGTATGTTCCAATACAACCAGAAGCATCCGTTACTGTTGCAGTATATGCTAAACCGTCTTGTAAATTGTCTAATGTGAATGTTGTATCGTTTGTGTTCCAAACAACTTGGTAAGGAGCAACTCCATTTTGAATGTTCAAAACAACTGATTGAGAAGAAGTTTCACAATTTACAGATGTCGTTCCATCTACTTGCATTGTTGCAAATGTTGAAGCCATGTAAACAGCAGCGTGTGCATCTAAACGTCCAGCTCCTAAACCACCAGCATATGTTGGGTTGATAGAATCTAATTCAAATGCTGTCGCTTTTAAAATGTACTCTACTTGATCTACCGTTAAACAAGGGTTAGCTGCTAACATTAAACCTACAGTTCCTGATACAAAAGGAGCAGCGAATGATGTTCCGTTTCCTGTTAAGTAGTAACCTGATGCTACTGTTAATGCTACATCGTAACCAGGAGCTGCAATATCAACTGTTGCATTGTGTTGGTGAGTTGTTGCTGCATTACCAATGACGCGTTCGTGATTGTTCAAAGGCCCAACACTTGTTACAGAGATAACATGATCATGTGCTGCAGGATAAACCAAATTTGATGGTCCACCACATGTATTTCCATTTCCAGCAGAGGCAATTAATACAACTCCATTGTTATAAACTTCATCTACAATTTGTTGTGTGTATGAATTTGCAAAACAACCTGAAGACCAGCTTAAGTTAATTACGCGTGCTCCACCGTATGTTGCTGACAACACCTCATTGTAGTTCATTGCGCGTAATTGCAATGTACTGTTGTATCCAATTGAACTTTTTCCTAGGTTATTATTTGTTCTACCTGCAGCAGTAACAGCAACAGCTGTTCCATGCGTAGTAGTTGGATTCATGTTGTTTGGAGTAACGTAGTTATATTTTCCGATCAATTCTTCGTGGTTAAGTGCAAAGTTTTGATCACAAACAGCGATAACGATTGATGAGTCACCTGTTGTAATATTCCAAGCGTTTTGTGCATTGATTAAGTTTAAAGCATAATCATTTGCGAAAGTTGTGTAATAATCATTTGGTGTGTTTAATGTTTCATAAACAGGCGCCAACTCTGGGTTAGTAAACACTGTAGATAAACGTGCTACTTCTTGTAATAAAACATTCTCGTCGCAGTTACAAACAATTTCGTACACATTTTTCAGACCTTCTGTACGAGCTGCAGGCAACGCTTGCGCGATTGATGTAATGTTCAAATCAGCAATCATGTTGTTGATTGTTGGGTTGGTAGAAACAACCTCTCCGTTTACTGTAGAAATTCCAGTTGCGTTAAAGTTGTTGATTCGTGTCCAAACTTTTCCTTCTTGTGCGTTAGAGGTGATTGATACTAATGATGCAATTGAGAAAAGAATTACGTTTTTTACGGATGTTAATTTTTTTGCTTTCATGGTATTTTTGTTTTGTTTCATGAGTCAAAGGAACATCACAAAAACTGCCTATCCATGGGAATTTCCGTTTCCAAAACCAATATACAAGATGGCTTCTAGGTAGGTCTAAGTAGAAGGTATTATGGGGCTAAGTACTTGTACGTATTTAGTGACTAGAAACTAGAGACTAGAGACTAGAGACAACCAAATTATTGGTTTGATAAGATCCTATTCTCTTTAAATCCTATTAATTGGTTGAAGTAGATTTAAGGTGTACAACAAATAGATTGATTCAAATAATACCACTAGTCATTGGTCACTAGTATCTAGTGACTAGTGAACAGAAACTAGTGACTAGATAAGAACCAACTTATTCGTTTGATAAGTTAACATCGCTTGAAAACAATAAAATGTGTTTAAGTAGATTTCATTGGAAACAGTAACTACTTAGGTTGATTCAAATAATACCACTAGTCATTGGTCACTAGGATCTAGTGACTAGTGAACAGAAACTAGTGACTAGATAAGAACCAAGCTATTCTTTTGAGAATATAGAATTCGCTTGAAACCATTAAAATGTGTTTAAGTAGATTTCATTGGATATAGCAAGTAGTGATTAGATTTGAACCATACTATTTGTTTGATAAACAATTAACTGGTTAAATAAAATTTGGGTAGAAATAGAAACTACCTAGTTTGATTTACATAAACCATCTAGTTTCTATTCACGTGTCACTAGTCATTGGTATCTAGTCACTAGAAAAAAGTTATATTTGAAAAAACAAAAAAACAGAAGTGAACAGCCCAGCAGATGCTCCCTTTATAATCGATCGAGATTACACGTATTTCTCGCCACTTGATTTAATGGCCACACTGCTTGGAATAGTCGTTATTTTAATTATTGCAATTAACAGAAAACGAAGGAATAAAGAGCTTGAACATTACAAATACTATATTCCTGCTATTAGCTTTAAGTTTGTCTTTGTTTTAGCTAATGTATTATTTTACGTTTTGGTATATGGCGGTGGAGGTGACTCTGTAGGATTTTGGGATGGGTCAGTAAAATTAAACAACCTGTTTTGGCATGATCCTTTTGCTTATTTTCAGGAAATTTTTGGAACCGAAGAAATTAGATCCGTTTATAAAAATTTTAATATTGAGACGGGCTATCCGGACTCAAGAATTTACGCAGAATCTGAAAGTTGGTTCATCTCCAAAATCGCTTCCTTTTTCACCTTTTTCACCTTCAAAGGTTACATGTTGATGTCTTTGATTTTTGCTTATATAACTACCAACGCCACGTGGCGTTTGTTTGAACTTGCAAGGAGCTTTAAACTCCACTCTGATTGGCATTTAGCCATCGCCATTTTCTTTATCCCATCATTAAGTTTTTGGTGTGGCGGAATTTCAAAAGATACAGTCATATTTGTTGCCGTTTGTTATTTTTTGCATCATTTGTTTCAAGTGCTTTCAAAGGAGAAACAAACACGTCTGCGTAATTGGGTGGTCATGTTCGTTTGCATCTATGTTATAATCCAAGTTCGTTCCTTCATGTTACTATGTATTCTGGCTCCTTTGCTCTATGCATGGAGTGCATCACTTGCAAAAAAGTATCAAAAACGAAAGTTCGAAAAATTCTTTATTCGTTTATTTTTCACATTGATCATAGGAAGTGGATTTGCAGCATTTTTCGGCACTTCCTTAGCAGATGATTTTATTCACGAAGCTTCTGTCATCAATCAAGATATGACAGAGAATAAATCCTATGGTTCCAATCGCTATAGTTTGGGTGACGTTGCTTATACACCGTTTGGAATGGTCGCTGCTGCACCAATGTCCATTTTAGCAGGATTTTATCGTCCCTACATTTGGGAAGCGCTCAGCGTTTCCTTGATTTTAAACGGGGTTGAAAGTATTGTGCTTTTATATTTCACTTTTCGTTTTTTTGTAAGCCGCAAAATTGGACAACGTATCAAACGCATCCGAAAGCATGAATTCTTGATTTTCGCCTTCTTTTTCGCTGTCATTCTGGCCTATTTTGCTGGATTCACTTCCATTCTATTTGGAGTATTGGTACGTTTTAAGGCACCGGTATTGCCATTTTTGGTGATTATTTTGACTTCGTACTTTATGGAGGAGCGTTCAGATACTTCGACCCCCGACCCTTCGACCCTTCGAGAACCTCAGGGTCCGTAAGCGAGGAGAGATGAGAGATGAGAGACATCTCGGCATCTCGACAAGCTCGATGACCGAAGACCGATGACCGACATCTCGATAAACTCGATGACCGATGACCGATGACCGACATCTCGACAAACTCGATGACCGATGACCCAAGATCAACTTCTTAACAAAATCGAGGTTTGATAAACATTCTATCCGCCGCGGCGGACTAACTTCTAAGAAATAGTTATATTTGAACATCAAAAAAATCTCCAGTGGAAAAGAATCATAAAATCATAGACGCCAACCACTCACGTATAATTCCCGATTTTAAAGAATTGTACCGTTATAAAGACCTATTTATAACACTAACTTGGCGTGATTTTAAGGTGCGTTATGCGCAAACCACCATTGGTCTTTTATGGGCCTTGATCCAACCTGTTGTTACCTTGTTAATCTTATCACTTGTTTTTGGAAAATTTGTAGGTGTAAAGACAGATATACCTTACATTCTTTTTGCGATGACCGGAATGACGATATGGACGTATTTTTCATTTGTAATGACCAATGCTGGTTCATCTATTATTGCAAGTCAAGGAATGGTGAAAAAAATCTACTTTCCACGTTTAATCATTCCCTTATCAAAAGCCGCGGTTGGACTAATTGACCTAGCAATATCGCTTGTTCTAATGGTTATTCTGATGATTTATTATGGTATTGCGCCTTCATCAAATGCTTGGTTAGCTCCTCTTTTCATTTTGATGGGAATGATTGCTGCTTTAGCTGTTGGGATTTGGCTAAGTGCATTAACCGTTCGTTTTCGCGATTTCCAACACATTGTGCCTTTCATGGTTCAAATCGGATTGTATGTAACTCCAATTGCCTATCCTGCTGATTTCGCAATGAAACAACTTCCAAGTTGGGCAGCTACAATTTATTATTTAAATCCGATGGCCGGTGTCATCCAAGGTTTTCGCTGGTCAGTTTTTGGTGGTGAAGCCCCAGGAAACATGATGTATGTCTCTTTCGCAATGATTCTATTTATTTTTGTTACGGGCTTGCTTTACTTCAGAAAGGTGGAGGATGAAATGGCAGATTATGTTTAGTGACTAGAAACTAGAAACTAGTGATTAGAAACTAGAGACTAGATAAGAACCAAATTATACTTTCGATTAATAGAAAATCACTTTTAACCATATTATTTGTTGTACTAGGATGACATTGGAAAAACAAATAAATAGTTTGATTTAAATAAAACCACTAGTCATTGGTCACTAGTCACTATTCATTGTTATCTAGTCACTAGTGTAGAACAACCAAACGATGCAACTCTGTTTTTCCATCCACTGTGAAACGCAAAGCGTATGTTCCATTCGCAGTTGAACTTAAATCAAACACGTAGGTATATTCACCTGATTCCAGTGTGAATGGATAAATTAATTGTTTTACCACTCTTCCTTGGTCATCCACTAAATCTGCGGCAATTTCCGAACTTTGCGGTACAATGATTCCCATTGTTATCGTTGAACCAGTTGGGTTTGGATACAAGGGTTTCAACACAACTTCACTGTTTTCAATATTCTTACAGACTTCATTGTTCGAATAATCCGTTTCCGCTTCAGTATTTGAATAACCAGTTCCACGAATACAGTAGTATGATATTACGTCGTCTTCAGAGTTCATTGTCATTGCTGGTTGATTTGAGAAGACGTAAATCTCCGTTTGGTTTGGTAATAATGTCCCCGTCCATACCTCGTGCAAAACAAATCCTGTTTCAGAAAACACATCTAAATCAATGGTCGTAAGTGGTGCCGTTCCCAAATTCTTTAATTCAGCACCCAGAATTGCATTCGTTCCGTTTGCTTGAAAGTATATGTTATCAACCTGTAAATCAATTGCATATTCACCAACAAACAAAGAAGTATACGCTGTATCAATACAACCCAGAGAATTCGAAGCAATCAATTGTATTACGAGAGTAGAATCTTGATAACTACAATCATACGTTGTTGATGGATTAACTGCTGTTGAAGTTGAATCATTCCCTAAACTCCAAGAATAATCTGTTGCGCCTAAACTTGCATTGGTAAATGCAACAGCCTCACCACATGCCACAACCGTGCTTGGCAACGTAAACGCAGCACTAATGGCACCTTCAGGATCAAAAAATAAGTTTTGTTCATCCGAACAACCAAAATCTGAGGTAACAAACAACTGAATTTGCTGTTGATTGATACTTGTAATTTCATATCCTGTTGTATCTCCGTAAAGTGTATCTGTCAAATTCACTACCCAAAACAAATCATCAATTGTTCCTGAACTGATTGTTGAAGTCGATTGAACTTCTGTGTACGCACCTTTACAATGAGGACCTAGATCGAAACTTGCAACTGGAACGGCATGCACAGTCATTTGAATCGTATCAGACGTAAAACAACCATTGGCAGCAGTTACCTTAACAGTAATCGTTTTTGTACCTTCAGTAGCATATTGTTTGATAGGAGCAGGTAAAATTGAATTGGTATTATCTCCAAACGTCCAATAATACAAGGCTGGTGTTTCAACCACCGTATTGTTCGTGAATACGACTTGCTCATTCTGACACACGTCTGCTGCAAACACGTCAATAATCGGTGTTGCATTCACGACAATTTGCATTACTGTATCATCCACACACATGTGCGCATCTGTCACGGTCAAAGTCATTGGATATGTTCCACCCGTAGGAAACGTTCGATATGGATTTTGAACAGAAGAAACATTTTGGGCTCCCAAGCTCGGTTGACCAAAATTCCAGGCATATTGGTTTATTGTTGCTCCACCTACGGTGCTTTGATTCGTGAATTGCATTACCTGATCTGAACAATGTCCGGTGTGCGTGTATGCTGCAGTTGGAAGTGTATATACCTCAACTTGTTCCGTATAATAAGCCCCACAACCACCTTGTGAAAGTGCATATAATTCTACCGTATAACTACCAGGAGAGGAATAACTATAGGTAGGGTTCTGAGCACTTGAAACGCCTATTCCATCACCAAAGTCCCACGACCAGGTTGTAACTGGATCACCAACTACTCCAGTGGATCCATCAGTAAAACTGTTCGCACTACCTAAACAACTATTTAGACCACTAAAAATGGCAGTTGGAGCCGTACCACTAACAATTACATTTATTGTATCCTGTGCCACACAACCGTTCACATTTGTGCTTTCCAGCCAGTAATCACCTGTTGCTGAAATTTGATAAGATGATGGTTGACTTGGGCTCGAATTTCCTTGCCATTCGTAACTGTTGGTCTCACTTGCATTTGATACTAGTTCAATGTAATTCCCTGAACAAACGATGGTGTCGTTTCCAAGGGATGCCATTAATTCATAGTTGTCAATCACAAACGATAAGGTGTCACTATTTTTTGTACAACCTAAACCGTCAGTTACAACTACACTGTAATTACCTGCTGTATTAATGGTTAGAGAAGAACTCACAGCTCCCGTATTCCATGCATATGTATAACCAGCACCTAATTGAGGGTCCCAAACCGCGGATGAACCTACACAAATATTCGTATTGATTGTTTCATTGATAGTTGGGTAATTTACCATAATCGTATCCGTTGAAACTACTCCAAATAGGTTGGTAGCACTCAACCAATAAGCTCCTTCTGTTGAAACTGTAATAGAACTAGTTGTTGCTCCATTGCTCCAAACGTAATTTGTAAAACCTGCTGGGGCTGTAAGTGTGATTGGACAGAAATTTGAAACAATTGTTGTATCCCTTCCCAAATCGACAGGTGGTGCATATTTGTCGTTTAAATATTTCTCTATACTTAAGCGGTCGTTAGTGCTCAAATTGGAATTATAAAATAATATCTCCGCAATACTTCCATTTAAATAATTCGGATTTGTACTGTTATACTTACCAATTAAAAGTGGATTTGGGGTCGAAAAATCATATGAACTTGACGAAATACCAGTTGCTATTGCAGTTGCTACATTGTTAAAGTTCCTTTTAAGGTTAATCGTGCTTGTCGTACGATTAACATTGGCGTTAATTACATGATAATTACTCGCCAAGGTAGTGTGCACTTCTTGATAAGCATTACCTGCAATTTCAGCACCTTCACCAAATCCTGCAATATTCAGAAGTGAATAAATATTATGTGGTAATGTCAAACTACCAAATTTGGCTAAAAAAACGCCTGTACCATTTCCTACCAAAAAAATAGATAAACTATTAGTACCAATATTAAGTACATTTCCAGCAGAAAGGAAATCGGAATTTCCATCAAATTGTATGACAGATTTATTATTTAAAGATGGTTCGTTTACAACTAAAGTTGGTTGATCTGCAGCGACACCTTGTGCAAAAGCAATTCCATTGCTTGAATTATCACTCCAAGCCAGAACTTGTCCTGAAAACTCAGTTACACTGCCATCTGCAGATAACCAAAGCGTATTACCGCTAACTGAATTTGGCTCAAAAATAGTAAAGGTGGAAACATTTGATTCGAAGCTTTGAAAACCATCATTTGCAATAACTTTCCAATACCATAATCCAGAAATCAATGTAGAACTTGTCCAATCTAGGATTGTTACTAAAGGTGAATTAATATTTCCAATTAAAAAATTCGCATCTTGAGAAAGTACAACAGAATAATTCAATGCTCCCGGCGAATTGTTCCATTTGAAATGAATTGGAGCTTCTTGAAAAACCACCCCATTTTTAGGATAAACTGTGGACAATGATTGACTAAATAATATAGACACATTGAAACCTAAAGCCATAATAGCAAGCGTCAAGGTCTTCATAAGTCCAATCTTTTTCAGCGGTTTTATATTCATAAAGTTCAAATAAATTTGAAATTAAAAGTAACGCATATTTGTTGTTAATCAAAATTTCACTGATGTTATCATAAAAATAATTTCGTCTAAGCCATAATTTCACTAATTTTAACCTTCTAAAACCAACAATATTTGAACACTGATTTAGCAATTAAGGTTACGAACCTTTCAAAACAATACGCTTTAGGTAAAAAAAAAGAAGAATCATTGCGTTCCTCTTTGACAAGTGTTTTCCGTTCTAAAAAGAAAATGTCGGATGTATTTCTTGCAATAAATAACATCAGCTTTGAAATTAAAAAAGGTGATGTTGTAGGTGTAATTGGCAAAAACGGAGCTGGAAAAAGTACGCTTTTAAAAATTCTTTCTCAAATCACAAAACCTACGAAAGGAAAAATTGAAATAAACGGTCGCATATCTTCACTTTTGGAGGTTGGAACTGGTTTTCATCCTGAATTAACAGGACGAGAAAATATTTATTTGAATGGAACTATCCTTGGAATGACACGCAAGGAAGTTAAAGATAAATTCGACGAAATTGTTGAGTTTTCGGGTGTTGAGAAATTCATTGATACTGCTGTAAAACACTATTCTTCTGGAATGTATGTTCGTTTGGCATTTGCGGTTGCAGCCCATTTGGAACCTGAAATTTTAATTATTGATGAAGTTTTAGCTGTTGGAGATGCTGAATTTCAGAAAAAATGCCTCGGAAAAATGCAAGATGTCGCTCAAGAAGGGCGAACGGTAATTTTCGTAAGTCATAACATGCCATCTGTTAAAGCATTGTGCAATAAAGGAATTGTGATGAAAAATGGTGAATTGGTTTACAATGGAGAAATACAACAGGCTATCGATTTGTATCAAATCAAAAATATTAAAACGAAGTCGAACCAATTTAAGAAAAACGCTGATTCTCCTAAAACAAACGAACCAGTTGAGTTGCTTGATTTTGAAATTGTTCCACGTAAGGGTAATTTATTAACGATGTTTTCAGGAATCGATTTTGTTTTAAAATTCAATTCGTATGTTGAGCACAAAACAATTGATTTAACGTTTGAAGTGGTAAGTCAGGATGATGTTATTGTTTTTCACAATGGAGCAACTGTAACACCAGAAAACAATTCTGAAATAGGAGAATATCAAGTTACTTGTTCGTTACCAGAACAACTTTTAAATGCAGGAATTTATAGCGTGAATTTGATCTTTGGTGAAAATCAACGATTTCTATTAAAACAGTATGAAGACATCATTTCTTTTGAAGTCTTACAAGAAATTGCTGGTTCGAACAGTTCAAAACTACGAGGAATCGTTTTTCCAAAATTAGAAGTACTTTCAGAAAAAACAAGCGCATGAAAACTGCACCAGAATATTTCACTATTGAATCCATAGGAGCTACTGACCTTGGTTTTATTTCAGTTGCTGAATTTCCTTCTAACATTCCATTTGAAGTTAAACGTGTTTATTGGACGTATTACACCCCGAATAATGTGCAGCGTGGAGGACACGCTCACAACGAATTGGAACAGCTTATTTTTGCTGTTTCAGGTAAAATCACTTTTATTACTGAGGATCGACTAGGAAATAAAGAAACATTCATATTGGAGGAACCTAATAAAGGTTTGTTTATCCCAAAGATGGTTTGGCGCGACATACAATTTTCGCACAATGCAGTTTTACTATGTTTAGCAAGTTTAGAATATGATGAAGCCGATTATATGCGTGATTATGATGACTTCAAACAACATTGTAAATGAAAAAAATATTAATAGCAGGAGCTGGTGGGGCACCTTCTGAAGGTGTAATAAATTCACTTTTAAGAAACAAGAGGGAACGAATCATTGGAATGGGCAGTGAACCAACAGATTTGGTATTGTCTAGGGCAGCCGAGAAATTTTACATTCCTTACGCCAATGCTCCGGAATATGAAGATTTTCTTTTGACTTTAATCGAAAATGAACAACCTGATTTAATTCACTTTCAAAACGATTTAGAAATCTTTTACGCCTCAAAATTTGTCGACAAAATAGCAGCAAAAGGAACAAAAACCTTTATGCCTAGTCACGAGGTTATTGATACCTGTGTCCACAAATACAAATCCTACCTGAAGTTTAAGGAAGCGAACATTGTTGTTCCTGAAAATTTAATGATCAACAATGAAGCGGATTTAAAGAAAGCATTCGCTGAATTAGGTGATGAAACAGGCACAATTTGGTTGCGCTCTTCGGATATCGGTGGTGGAGGTAAAGGTTCGCTACCTACAAACAACTATGATTTTGCCAAATTATGGATCGATCGTTATGATGGTTGGGGCACTTTCGTTGCAGCGGAAATGCTTACACCTGATACCGTAACTTGGCTTTCGATCTGGCATGAAGGCGAACTTGTTGTAGCTCAAACTCGCATTCGAAAAGGCTGGACTCATGGCAATCGAAGTGTCTCAGGAGTAACAGGAGTTACGAAAGTTGGTCAAACATATTCAGATCAACAAGTAGACGAAATTGCATTAAAATCGATTCTTGCCGTAACGGATAAACCACATGGAATATTTGGCGTTGACATGGCATACGATAAAAATGGCATCCCTAATCCAACAGAAATTAACATATCGCGTTTTTTCACTACCGTACTTTTCTTTACGGAAGCAGGATTAAATATGCCAGAAATTTTCAAAAACATTGCCTTATATAACGAATTCCCAAATCTCCCAACTAAAATTAACCCACTACCAAATGGACTTAATTGGTTGCGTGGAATGGATACTCAGCCAAGGATGATGACGGATGATGAAATCAAAAATGAAATTAAAAACTTATAAATGATTTTAATTACGGGCGCATCTGGTTTCATTGGTAAACATCTTTTAAAATTTTTAACTGCTAAGTACAGGCAGGAGAACATTGTTGCACTTACCTCTCAACCTATTGAAAATGTGCAATGTGTATTACACAACAACTATCGTTTTGAGGATGATATCTTCATCAAACATGGTTTTGAAAACATAGAAACAATAATTCATGCTGGTTCGTTCATTCCCAAAAAAAGCAGTGATATAAACAACATTAACGCCAGTAACATGAATATTTCAACCACTGAAGCGTTAATAGGTGCACATTTGCCGAATTTGAAGAAAGTGATTTATTTAAGCACTGTCGATATTTACAATTCGGATTCAATAATTACTGAACAAACTACAGAAAGCCCTGTTTCGATGTATGCTCATTCCAAATTGTATATTGAAAAAATGCTTCAAAATTGGGCAATTCAAGAAAAGAAGGTTGTTCAAATTTTACGAATTGGTCACGTTTATGGTCCAGGAGAGGAAGCTTATGCCAAACTCATCCCAGAAACATTTAGAAAAATTCTCTTAAATCAAGATTTGACAATTTGGGGTTCTGGAGAAGAATTACGCTCATTTATTTACATTGATGATCTGGTTAAGGCTATAGTAAAATCAATTGATTACGACGAAAACTTAGGTGAAATAAATCTTTCTGGTAGCCAACCCATATCCATTCTAAACTTGGTAGAAAAAATTAAAGAAATAGCCAAATCAACTGTGCATATTGAAAAGGCTGAATTTAATTTCAAGGGACGAAATTTGGAATTTGATAATTCAAAAATGTTGAAATTACTTCTTGACAAAGAAACAAATTTGGATGACGGTTTGCTTGCAGAATACCAATTCATGAAACAATCAAAACAGTAACATGAATATATTTTTCGATCTAGATGGCACTTTGCTAAACTCTAAAAGGAGGCTTTATGAACTTTTTCAATATTTAGTTCCTTCTAGTCATCTGTCTTTTGATGATTATTGGAAACTTAAGCGGAACAAAGTAAATCATGAAGAAATATTAACGACGAAGTTTGGTTATTCTTCGATGGATTTCAAAAAATTTGAACATCTTTGGATGAAAGAAATTGAACTTGAAAAATGGTTAAACTTAGATGTGCCGTTTGAAGGGGTTACCGATTTTCTGAAAACATTACGCAAAAAAAACACACTTTACATAGTTACAGCGCGCCAATCAAAGGAAATGGTGCATAAACAGATTAGTGATTTTGGGTGGGAAACCGTATTTGAAAAAATTTTAGTCACTGAAAATAAAATTGAAAAATTTCAAATAATCTCACAAAATTGTATCATTAATAACTCTGACTGGATAATAGGTGATACGGGTAAAGATATAGAAACAGGAAAAAAATTAAAAATAAATACCGCTGCTGTCATTAACGGATTTTTAAATAAAGACTGCTTAGCCCAATATAATCCAAACATTATTCTAGAGTCAATTACAAATTTTAACATAGATGGAAGATTTTAAAAAAAAAGTACTAGGTTCATCAAATTTTTACAATGAATCTTTTTTGAATTTTGATTTTAAACTTACAGAGTTTAATTATTTAAGTCTAAAACCATTTTTCAAGGGCGATTTAGCCTTAGAACTTGGCCCTGCAATTGGTCAAATGACCAGCTATCTCGTTAAAGACTTTGATTCAATTCATTTGGTTGAAGGAGCTTTAGATTTATTGAATCAAATTCCTGATTATGATAATGTAGTAAAACATCATTCATATTTTGAAGAATTCACAACCGATTTAACATTCGATACAATTGTCATGAGTCATGTCCTTGAACATATTGAAAAACCAATCGAATTACTTCAACACATCTCTAATTGGATGTCCGATGACAGTGTTTTCATCATTTCGGTACCGAATGCAAAATCAATTCATAGATTAGTTGCCGTGGAGATGGGGTTACTCAAAAGTGAGTATGATCTAAATCAAAGGGATCATGAATTAGGACATTATCGTGTTTATGATATAGATTCATTAAAACAAGATGTATCGAAATCAGGTTTAAAAGTGATTAATGAAGGTGGTATTTTCTTTAAACCCCTTTCGAATGGGCAAATTGAACAAAATTGGGACGATTCAATGATCAATGGCTTTTATAATCTCGGAAAAAAATTTCCTGAATACTGTGCGGAAATTTATGTGATATGTTCAAAATAAGCCTCAATGATTAATTTTCTCGATATACAAAAAATCAATCTCCTTCATCAAGAAGAAATAGAACGTAAACTGGTCGATGTATTCCGCAGTGGTTGGTACGTTTTAGGTTCCGAAGTTGAGACTTTTGAAAAAAGCTTAAAAGATTATTTAGGCTCAGAAAATGTAATTGGTGTTGCGAATGGTTTAGATGCTTTGCGCTTAATTTTCAAAGCTTATATCGAATTAGGACTAATGAAACCAGGAGATGAAATTATTGTTCCAGCCAACACCTACATCGCATCAATTTTGGCTATTTCTGACAATCAACTTGTTCCCGTTTTAGTCGAACCAAATGCAGATACATTTAATTTAGACCTCAATTTAATTGAAGATCACATTACCGAAAAAACCAAAGCAATTTTGGTGGTTCATTTGTACGGACGCGTTTGTTTTGAGGAGAAAATAAACTACTTAAAGGAAAAATACGGTTTAAAAATTATTGAAGACAATGCTCAAGCAATTGGAGCGGAATGGAATGGCAAAAAAACTGGAACATTAGGTGATGCAGCAGGATTTAGTTTTTATCCAGGCAAGAATTTAGGTGCTCTAGGCGATGGTGGGGCTGTTTCTGCAAATGACAATGCATTAGCTAAAACAATTCGAGAAATAGCCAACTACGGTTCCTCAAAAAAATATGTTAATGACTGTAAAGGTGTTAATAGTAGATTAGATGAAATTCAAGCAGCTGTATTGAATATCAAATTAAAATACTTAGATGGCGAAAATGAGAAAAGACGTATTATTGCTAAACGGTATTTAAGTGAGATTAAAAATGAACTGATTCAATTGCCTGAAAATCCTACGAATGAAAAAGAGCACGTTTGGCATTTATTTGTAATTCGTACTAAAATCAGAACAGAATTGCAACAATATTTATCGGACAATGGGATTCAGACTTTAATTCACTATCCTATCCCTCCTCACAAGCAAAAGGCATATCCGGAATTAAATAAATTGTCTTTACCAATTACTGAAGACATTCATGAAGAAGTTCTGAGTTTGCCAATAAGTCCTGTTTTGTCGGAAGCGGAGGTTGGGGATATTATTAATTTTTTAAATCAAACACAAAATGACTGAAAAGCCATTAGTTACAATTGCTTGTTTATGTTATAACCAAGGTAGATTTGTTGTTGAATCATTAGAAAGTATTAAAAGCCAAACATATACTAATTATGAAGTGTTAATCATTGATGACTTTTCTCAAAAAGACAATAGTGTTGAAATAATAAATGATTGGATTAAAAAAAACACAGAAATTAATATTACTTTTATTAAACATCCTCAAAATAAAGGAATTTGCAATTCAATTAATGAACTCCTCGATCTTTCAAAAGGGAAATATTTTCAAATGTTAGCATTAGATGATGTGCTTCTTCCTTGGAAATTAGAAAAACATGTTGAGATTTTAGAGAATTCAATGGATAATGAGGCATTAGTGTTTACTGATGCATATTTAATGGATGAAAATTCAATTTTATATCAAAATCGATTCATTGCTACTCATAAAAATTATTTGAGTTTAAAAACTGGTAATTTTTTTGACGAATTACTTAAAGGCATGTTTATTCCTGGCATGACAGTTTTACTTAAAACAGACATCATAAAAAGCGTTGGCGGCTGGGATAATGATTTGCTTTATGAAGATTATGATATGTGGCTTAGATTAAGTGAAAAGGGGTATGATTTTATTTTTGATACGGATTTAAGTTGTAATTACAGATTACATAGCCAAAACACGCATAAAAACACCTCTTTATTTGGCGCTCCTACATTCCAGATTTATCTGAAATTTTCAAATTATCCAAAAGTTCACAAAATTTTAAAAGAGAATTTAGAAGCAACTTATAGAGGTAAAAATTTAACCACTGAGCACAAACTTTATTTTAGTAGATTCAAAGCTAAAAAAATAAGCGATTATTTCATAAAATATAACCTACCAGTCATTGGTTATAGAATTTTAAGATTTTTTAGGTTGTAAATAAATAATTAAAACAATTAACATGCAGCTAGTTTCAATTATTATTCCACTTTTTAATCGAGAACATTTGATTAAAGAGACATTAGCAAGTATTTTAGTTCAGACATATAAAAATTGGGAATGTATAATAATCGATGATGGCTCAACAGATCAATCTTTTGAAGTTACAACCTATCTTTCTGAAAATGAACCTCGAATAAAAGTATTCAAAAGAGAACGCGAACCTAAAGGAGCTCCTTCCTGTCGTGAAATAGGTAGTAAAATGGCTTCAGGTGAATTTTTGATTTTTTTGGATAGCGATGATCTTTTGGCTCCCTGGGCTATAAACGAAAGGTTGATACATTTTAAAGATAATCCTGATTTAGACGTGTTAATATCCAATGGTATTCAATTCAATTCAAATCAAAAACAACTTTTAGATTACACTACTTTGTTCAAAAGCAAGAATATTCTTGAACTTTTTCTTCAATTTCAAGTTGTTTTTCAAACATCATCCCCAACATGGAGAAGATCATTTATTAAAACAAATAATGTTCGATGGAATTCTGATACCGCACCATGGGATGACGTTGATTACTCCATACAATGTTTTACGTGTAATCCAAATTACGAATGGAAAAATGAATTGCCTGATTATTTTCTAAGACGAGATGATGATCCAGATGCACTTACATCTTTGACAAATATTGTCCCAAAGGTTGTAAGTAATTTCCATACATATGAAAACTGGTTATGTAATACAAAAAATCAACCCATTCTAGCCAAATTTTTCCCAGATTATATGTTAAGAAAATTAGAATATTTGTTACCAAAAGAAGATTTGATTTTGATGTTAAAAAATCATTCCGATGTTATTAAAAAACATTTAGGAAAAAAGACCATTTTATATTTACAATTGTACAATAAAACGCGAAATATCCCAATTTTAAAGGGAGTAATTTATCGAATTAGACCTTTTATGACGAATATAAAAAGAGAAAATCTTTTTAAAAATGAATATAAAATCAATAACAATATCAAACATGAATTGTTGAATAAATTGAAAGATTCAAATTCGGATATCTTAAAATATATTGTAAATGTGTAAAATAGCCATATTAGTGCCCTATTTCGGTAAATGGCCTGAATGGATTGATTTGTTTTTTGATTCAGTGGAACGAAATCCGACAATCGATTTTCATTTTTTAACGGATTGCGACACATGTGTTTCGAGTAGTTCGAATGTTCATTTTCATACAATGACCTTTGCAGAATACGTTAAAAATGTAGAAAAAAAAATTGGTATCCCAATCAATATTCCAAATCCGTATAAAATCTGTGATTTGCGACCTATGTTTGGTTTTATACATTATGAATTAATCAAGAACTACGATTTTTTTGGATGGACAGATGTCGATTTAGTATTCGGTGACATCCGGAGTTTCTATACCAACGAATTGTTGGACAACTATGAAGTGTTTTCAACACATTCTGCACGAATTTCGGGACACCTAGCTCTCATAAAAAATACGGCAGAAAATCGAAAAAAATATTTAGCGATTTACAAATGGCAAGAAGCTTTGCAAAATCCAGAGTTTGTGGGAATCGATGAACATGGACTAACAAATGCATTTACCATGACGGTTTTTGATAAAGTGAATGAGAAATTTAAGTTAAACATAAACAATCCGATAACTCGCTATTTCAAAAACAAAAAGCTGCGCAAGCTGTATATGAAGGAGCAGTATACAACTCCTTTTTCTCCTATAAAATGGCAGGATGGCTCGCTAAACAGTGCTCAACCTTCAACATGGTTTTACCATCAAGGGACGGTAACAAATGATCGTGACGAGCAGAATTTTATCTATATTCACTTCATGAATTTTAAAAGTAGTAAATGGAGACATGATGGAACAAAAGCTCCATGGGAAGGGAGAAAATCAATCTACCACCTGAATAAAGATTCGCTAAATTCTATTGTACGCATAGATTTGAACGGTATAAATTTGAACGAATGAAATTTCCCGAAACTTTACCTAAAGCGCGATTTTCAGCTGACAAAGAACATATTGTTACGAAAGAATTTAATTCCATTTCAATCGTATGCAACAACTTTGATGAAAGCACAGAATTAGGTGGATATTATTTAGATATGAGTGAAGCCTTTTTGCAATATGAATCTGGGATTTTTGGTGATTTCGATAAAAACGGAGTCCCAATGGTGGGTTGGGGAGCAAAAGCATCATATAGCTCAGTAAATATTGCACAGTATGGTTTTATTATTCATGATTTTTGGTTGAAAAACAGACGCCCAGATTACCTCGATGTAATGAAAGCATGTTTATCTATTTTGACTACACTTGAAATAAAAGAGGAAAAAGGAATTTTCTTCCGTGAAACACATGAATCAGATCGTTACAATCTCCCTAAAAACTGGGTTTCTGCCATGGCTCAAGGAGAATGTCTTTCTTTTTATCTTAGAATGTTTCAAATTTTACAGGATGATTCAATTTTACAGAAATGTCATTTGATTTTCAATACGATGATGGTTCCAGTATCGGAAAATGGTGTTAAAACTACCGATGAAAATGGTTATAATTGGTTGGAAGAATATCCGTCCACCCCATCATCATATGTTCTTAACGGATTTATTTATGCAGTTTTTGGAATTCAAGATTACTTTCGTATTACCAAAAGTGAAATTGCAAAAACAGAACTAAACCATTATTTCAAAACCCTTGAAGACAATATTGAAAAATTTGATGCAGGTTTTTGGTCATATTATGATTTACAATACAAAGAGCTAGTAAAATTTTATTATCAAAAAAATGTACATGCTCCACAAATGGAAGCACTTTATAAATTAACTGGTTCTACTAAATTTAATAATCTTCACAAGAAATGGCTTAAACAATGTACCCAAAGTAACTTTCTTTTTGTACAAATCATGTATCGTGTTTTGCCGCGTTGGAGAAAACTAATTGAGAAAATGAAATGAAAAAAACAAAAGTCTTGTTTGTAATTCGAACTCTACTAAGAGCCGGAGCAGAGCGAATGTTAGTGAATACTTGCAATGAATTAGTAAAAATCCCAAACTTTGATATTGCTATATACACAGTTCATCCCGGAAATGATTTTCAAGAAATTTTAGATCCTAGAATCATTGTTAAAGGCGGTGATGTTTCATTTCATTTTTCGCTCTACAAGAAAAATAAATTTGAAAACACTAATTACATCAGTTTTGTCAATGAATTTAAACCAGACATTATACATAGTCATTTGTATTATGGGGATTTATTGACTCATTCTTACAACTATCCAAAAGCAATATATTTTTCACATCAGCACAATAGTGAAGTACAAGAATACAATGGAATAAATTGGAGACATTTTCTTCAAAAACGCATGTGGAGTGATTATTATGAATTTTCATGGATAAAAAATAAGTTCAAAGCACATCGTACAAATTTTATTGCTTGTTCAGCTGGTACTGAAAAAATGCTTATAAAAAAAATAGGTTTTGGTGAAATTGTTAAACTACCGAATGCTGTGCCGCTTCCGAACTTGGCATATGTAAATAAGACCATTAAAGAAGATTGTCTAAATATAATTTGGGTTGGTCGTTTATCGAACGAAAAAAGACCTTTATTAGCTATAAAAATTGCAAATGAATTAAAAAATAATAATGTTAATTTCAAATTAAAAGTCGTTGGGCAAGGAATTAATTTCGACAATTGCATAAAACTTATTCAAAAATTTGAACTAGAAGAACATGTTGTAATGACGGGGCTAATCGACAATATGTCTGATGTTTACGCTGAAGCAAATCTAATGATTCATACAGCAATCTACGAAGGTTTACCTATGGTCTTTATTGAGGCAAATTCTTATGGTATACCAATAATTAGCTCAGATTGTATGCCAGACAATGAAATTTTAATAGATGGGAAAAATGGTTATATAGTTTATTCTGATGAACCTTCTGAATACGCAAAATCTGTGGAAAAAATATCTAAATCGTCACTGATTTATAATGAGATGTCAAAAAATTCAATTGAAAAAGCAAAAGATTTCGGAATTGAACAATATACTGCAAGACTAATCGAATTATACAAGAATGGATTATCTACATAGAAAATAATTCATTTTTCAGATACGATTTTATCAGTATTCAAGTATCTCTAAACTTATTTAACAATTTAAATTATTTAAAGTTATGTTTAATCAAATGCACTTAACATAGAGCAAAACTCTTTATAATTTTTTTCAGAGTTAAAATTTTCACACCACTGATCAAAAGCATTATTTGAAAATAAGTGATTTTGCTCTTTCGCCATAAAAAGAAAGAACAAAATAGCCTTCTTAATATCAATTTTAATAGGATTAGCTTGCAGTAAAACTCCATTCTTGTCATTCACTAATTCCGCTGTACCTCCCACATCTGTTGCAATTGAAGGAATACCAAACGCCATGGCTTCCATGATTGAAACAGGAATCCCTTCTGAAGACGAAACATTTATAAAAACATTTGGCTGATGAGTACTATACCATTCCATCAACTCTTGATTATTTAGGCGCCCCATAAAGTTTGCTTGAACGTTTTCTGGCAGACTCTTTTTTGCAATTAACATAATTTCATTCATCAATGGCCCATCACCAAAATGAAACCATTGGATTTGCACATCTCTTATCCCTGATAAAGCATCTACGATTAAATGAATCCGCTTCAGCGGAATCATATTCGAACAACTTACCATGGTGAAAAATGGAAATGTATTTGACACAAATTCTTGTTTTTTCACACCTAATCGAGAAACGTGTATTTTTGAACTATCTGTAATTTTCCAAGTCTCTAATATATAATCCTTCCCCTTTTGAGAAATTGGAAACAAGGCAGTCAGATTGTCAGCAATATAATGTCTAAATGGAAGATAATTTACGTTACTTACTTCAAAATAAACATCCCAACCATGCATTCTAGAAAAACATTTGTATTCTTGATTTTTATGTCGAAAAAGCGCTAAACCCAATGCGGTATCATCACACCAATAACTATAAAACACCAATTTATCCCTCCTATCATTCAATTGAGATTCCATTAAACATAATTTTTCAATTCGTCTGCTTTTAGCGATGGAAATAAGCATTGTTTTTAGAATACCAACAGTCAAGCGTTTTGTATAAACTGACTTAATTATTTTCGATTCTTGCCAAAATAACTTAGAAAATATACCAGAAATTGCTTTTAATCGTTCAATTCGCGATAAATCAATTTGATAAGTTTTTACTACACAATTTAATGGTAGTTTTCTTGAAATGGAATTGGGCTGGTAAGGACAATAGATTATTACTTCTTCGAAGGCTTGTGACAAATAGTCAACTTCGGTTTCCAAAAACGGTTCACTACTTCCGTATGGATATCCAGATGTGAATAGTATCAGTTTCTTTGTCATTTATTTCAATTCAATAAACTATCTTAGTCGGCAAATTAACACATTATTCGCTTATTAATTGTCATTGTGAAAAAAGTTCTCATTATCGCTTATGATTTTCCACCTTATGTTTCGGTGGGTGGTTTGAGACCGTATAATTGGTATCGCTATTTAAAAGAGTTTGATATAGAACCTATTGTTATTACGCGTCAATGGGAAAATAAACATGGGAATCATTTAGACTATATTGATGCGAGTAATTCTGCCAAAACAATTGTTGAAAAAACAGAATTTGGTACAATTTTAAGAACACCCTATATACCGAATTTAGCGAATCGTATAATGCTAAAACATGGAAATTCGAAATATAAATATTTTAGAAAACTGATTTCTGCTTATTATGAGTTTTCACAATTTCTATTTCCCATTGGTCCTAAAATAGCAATTTTCAAAGAGGCAAAGAACTATCTTAAAACAAATAAAGTTGATGCCATCATTGCTACAGGAGACCCATTTATACTGTTTAAGTATGCCTCAAAATTAAGCAAGGAATTTGACGTGCATTGGATTGCTGATTATCGCGACACTTGGGTTCAAGACAAAACTCGATCTAGCAATTTTTTAAGTAAAAATTGGAATTCATTCTTTGAAAAAAGATACTTAAGAAAAGTAAACACAGTTGTAACTGTTTCTTCATTCATACAAAAACAGTTAGAAGAAAACCTAAAAGGTAAATCTTTCAATATTATTCTGAATGGATTCAATCCAGATGTAATGGAAAAAGCCAAGGACATTATTCAGGAAAAAGAAATATTTACCATTGCGTTTGCGGGAACAATTTATGAGTGGCACCCAATTGAGTCTTTCCTTGAGAATTGTTATAATTTCTGCCAACAAGGAAAAGAAATACAAGTATTATTTTATGGAGTGAATACTCCTGAAAAATTAGAAAACATAATAGATCATAACTTCCCTGAGTTAAAACAGAGAGTGAAAATATATCCAAAAATAGAAAATGAGAAACTCGTTGAATTATTAGCAAAAGCGAATTTGTTCCTATTATTTAATGACTACTCTATTTTAGGAACGAAAATATTCACTTATCTTGGTATCAAACGAAAAATGATGCTCTGTTTTTCAGATGATAGTGACGCAAAAATCTTAAAAGAAAATCATTATAATTTGACAGAATTCGAGTCTGAAAGTAAAACACTTCAAGCCGACCTCATCAATCAAACAAACTCTGGTGTTATCGTTCGCGATTCTGATCATTTACAGGAGGTGTTAGAAGAATTGTATACGGAGTTTCAGGAAACAAGTCAAATTGCGTGCGATTCTGTTGGAGTTGAAAACTACTCACGCAAAATCCAAGTCGAGAAATTGGCTGAACTGATAAAATCACTATAACATTATGCTTGTCATCGTAGATTATAAAATGGGGAACCTTCATTCGGTTAAGAAAAAACTTGATCGCTTGAAAGTGGATGCTGTTATTTCATCTGATCCAGCGGTAATTCTAAATGCCACAAAGTTGATTTTACCTGGTGTAGGGCATTTTGGGAATGCAATGAAAAATTTGCGCGAAATGAATCTCTTGGATGCCCTGAATGAAGCAGTACTTGTAAAGAAAACGCCTATTTTAGGAATTTGTCTGGGCATGCAGTTGATGGCCAAGACAAGCGAGGAAACTTTGGAGCATGGAGCATGGAGCATGGAACATGGAAATGTAAAAAAAGAACAAGGCTTGGGGTGGTTTGATGCTGAAGTGGTGAAGTTTACGTTTGAAGATACTTTGCGGTTTAAAGTGCCGCATACTGGTTGGAACACGATTTCGATTGAAAAAGAATCGCCAATAATGAGGGACATTCCTGAGAATTCAGAATTCTATTTCGTTCACTCCTATTACATGAAAGCGAATGATTCAAGCGATGTATTGAATTACACGAATTATGGAACTCGTTTCGTTTCTGCAATATCAAAAGGAAATGTTTACGGTTTTCAATATCATCCGGAGAAGAGCCATGATGTGGGGATGAGGTTGTTGGAGAATTTTGCTCGAGAATCGAGATTCTAATCTTCCTTTTTTCTTATAATTATTCTCTTTTCGGGGAATCAAGGTTTCCCCCTTTGGAGGGGGATTAAGGGGGAGGACACTTAATGAAGTGTGTAGGATTATTCAAAAGTTTTCTATAACTTCAAGTTAAACATCTTTTACAATGAACAACAACCATTACAACCCTAGCCTGAAAAATTATGCTCAAGAATTACGCACAGAAACAGTTTCCAAAGCAGAAAAATATATTTGGAAAG
>JBDKHH010000196.1:0-8034 GCA_039797785.1 Bacteroidota bacterium
GCGGCAACAACGACTTATACAGTTACTGGAACGACAGCTGGTTGTACATCAACAGACGACGTTACTGTCACAATCACAAGTGGTGCGCCAATAAACGCAGGACCAGATGTGAATATTTGTGCAGGTTCATCAACTAGTTTAACTGCAACTGGAGGTGTTACATACGCATGGGACAATAGCCTTGGAACAGGAAATAACTTTTCGATTTCACCTTCAACCACAACAACTTACACTGTAACAGGAACCGATGCTGGAGGCTGTGTTGGTACGGATAATATTGTGGTTAACGTTAATCCTTTGCCATCTGTAAACGCAGGTTTGGACCAAACAATTTGTACGGGAACAAGTGTAACTTTGAACGGCAGCGGAGCTTCAACGTATTCGTGGGACAATGGCGTAACAAATGGAACGGCTTTTACCCCAAGTGCAACAACAACGTATACATTAACTGGTACTTCTGCTTCTGGTTGTATTGCTACCGATCAAGTAACAATATCTGTTTCTGCGCCGCCAGTTATTAATGCTGGTCCTGATATTTCAATTTGTACAGGAACTTCTACGACATTAACTGCATCAGGAGCAACAAACTATTCTTGGTCACCCGGTGGTCAAACAACTGCTTCAATTACTATAAATCCAGCTGCCACAACGACTTATACAGTTACTGGAACGACAGCTGGTTGTACATCAACAGACGATGTTACTGTCACAATTACAAGTGGTGCACCAATTAACGCTGGACCAGATGTGAATATTTGTGCAGGTTCATCAACTAGTTTAACTGCAACTGGAGGTGTTACGTATGCATGGGATAATGGCCTTGGAACAGGAAACAACTTTTCGGTTTCACCTTCATCTACAACAACTTACACCGTAACGGGAACAGATGCTGGAGGTTGTGTTGGAACAGATAATCTAGTTGTTACCGTTAATCCTTTGCCAATCGTAAATGCAGGATTGGATCAAACAATTTGTACAGGAACGAGTATCACATTAACAGGTAGCGGAGCAGCAACTTATTCGTGGGACAATGGCGTAATCGATGGAACGGCATTTACTCCAAGCGCCACAACAACTTACACATTAACAGGAACTTCTGCTTTCGGATGTACTGCGACAGATCAAGTTACAATTACACTTTCTGCGCCACCAACTATTGACGCTGGACCAGATGTTACGATTTGTCCTGAAATTAGTACAACCTTGACTGCAAGTGGTGCAACAACGTATTCATGGACTCCTGGAAGTCAGACAAGCGCTTCAATTACTGTAAATCCAAGTGCAACAACAATGTACACCGTTTCTGGAACCGACACAAATGGTTGTACGAATTCCGATCAAGTTCAGGTGACACTAGCGCCACTACCAACAATTAACGCAGGACCAGATGCATCAATTTGCACTGGTTCATCAACAACACTTAGTGCTACTGGAGGCACAAGTTACTCTTGGAACAACGGTGTAACCAATGGAGTTGCATTTTCACCAAATGCGACAACAACGTATACCGTTACTGGCACTTCTGCTGCTGGATGTATCAACACGGATGATGTTACAATCACAGTAAATACAAGTTCTCCCGTAACATTTACTGCTAGTTCTGCAACTGGCTGTATTCCACAAACAATAACATTAACGAATACAACGCCGAATGCTGCGAATTGTGTTTGGACCTTAAGCGAAGGAACGATCTTAACAGGTTGTTCTTCGGTTCAAGTTGATTTTACACAAGCTGGATGTTTTGACGTTTCGTTAACAACAACACTCTTGAATGGTTGTCAAGGAACTTTAAATCAAACGAATTTCATTTGTATTGATCCACTACCAGATGCAGCGTTTACACAATCGACTTATACCATCACCGATTTAGAAAACACGATTCTTTTCAACAATTTAAGTTCAGGAGCCAGCAGCTACAATTGGTATTTTGGAGATGGAACACCGATGTCTCAAGTTGTTGATCCAATTCACACGTATAATTTTGAAGAAAACGGAACATATCAAGTCATGTTAGTTGCCTTTTCTCCTGCAGGATGTTCCGATACGGCTTATTCAAGTTTTCAATACGCTGAAGAATTAGTATTCTGGGTTCCGAATTCATTCACACCAGATGGAAATGAATACAACCAAGTATTTCTTCCAATTTTCTCAAGTGGATATGATCCATACAATTATAATTTGTCGATTTACAATCGCTGGGGAGAATTGATTTTTGAATCCAATGATATGACAATTGGCTGGGATGGAACATACGTTTCTAGTGGAAAAATCCATGAAAGTCAAGACGATGTGTATACGTGGAAAATTCGCTACAAAGTAAAATCAAATGATGAGCACAAAATTGCGGTTGGACATGTCACAATTATCAAGTAAAGACTGATTGTTCATGTAAACCAACGACTTGCTGCATTGAAATTTTAATATCTTTGATGCATGCAAGCACTTCGCAAACTTTTATGGCCTTTTTCCTTGGTCTATGGATTCATCACATTTGTGCGGAACAAGTGTTATGATTGGGGCATATTCAAGAGTTTTGCAATTCCTGGAAAATCAATTTGTGTTGGTAATTTAAGTGTTGGAGGGACAGGAAAAACGCCCCATGTAGCATATCTTGCTGAATTTCTAAAGGAACAAAGCGAAACAAGTATTTTAAGTCGTGGATACGGCAGAAAAACAAGTGGTTTTCGTTTAGTAAACACGTCAGATTCGGCAGAAAACGTTGGTGATGAACCGCTGTTCTATGCTTCTATATTTGATAAAAATGTACACGTTGCAGTTTGCGAAAAACGTGCAGAAGGCGTTCAAGAACTTCAACAACTATTTCCTTCAAATCAATTGATTATTTTAGATGATGCCTACCAGCATCGCGCTGTAAAAGCTGGACTAAACATTCTTTTAACAGAATACAACGCTCCATTTTCAAGTGATTTGGTTTTACCAGCTGGAAATCTGCGTGAATTTAGAAGCGGGAAAAATCGTGCGGATCTTGTTATTGTGACGAAATGTCCAAAAGAGATTAGTGCTTCGGATAAAACTCGATTAGCTAATTCGCTTAAAGTCAATACTGAAACGCTGTTTTTCTCTGAAATTGTGTATGCGCCATTTAAAGCATTCGGTAAAGAAAGTTCAAGCATTAAAAAAGTGTTGTTGGTCACTGGAATTGCGAATCCAAGTCCTTTGATTGCTGAGATTGCGCAAAAATATGAAGTGGAACACTTAAAGTTCGGCGATCATCATGCGTTTAGTAAACAAGATATTGAAGAAATTCACCAAAAAATTGATACTTTTGCATGCAACGAAACAATCATTCTTACGACCGAAAAAGATTTCATGCGTTTGAAGGCTGTTTCAGCAAGTTGGAAATTGGACGACTACCCGTGGTATTATCAACCAATTACCGTGAAAATAGATAATGAAAATAAGTTTAAAGCTCTAATAAATCAATATGTTAACACAATTTAAGCAATCAGTCGAATACATCAAAAGTCGCACGCAAGTTGAACCTACAATCGGTATTATTTTAGGAACCGGATTGGGTGGTTTAGTGAAAGAAATCAATGTTATTGATGAAATTCCCTACCAAGATATTCCAAACTTCCCTGTTTCTACAGTTGAAAGTCATTCTGGAAAATTAATCTTTGGTGAACTTGGTGGTAAAAAAGTAGTTGCAATGCAAGGTCGTTTCCATTATTACGAAGGATACAACATGCAGCAAGTTACGTTCCCAGTGCGCGTGATGAAATTGTTAGGCATTGAGCGTTTGTTCGTTTCAAATGCTTCTGGTGGTGTTAACCCTGATTTTATTGTTGGTGAAATCATGATTCAAAATGATCACATTAACTTATTCCCTGCTCATCCACTAATCGGTAAAAACATCGATGAATTAGGACCACGTTTCCCAGATATGTCTGAGCCTTACGATCCAGCAATGATTGCTTTGGCACAAAAAATCGCAGCAGAAAACGATATTCGTGTTGCTGTTGGAACGTACGCAGGTTTGACTGGACCAACATTGGAAACGCCAGCTGAATATGGCTATGTTCGTGCAATTGGTGCTGATGCAGTTGGAATGTCAACTGTTCCTGAAGTAATCGTTGCGCGTCACATGGAAATTCCGTGTTTCGCAATTTCAATTATTACGGATTTAGGTGTTCCAGGAAAAATTCAAAAAGTATCCGTTCAAGACGTAATTGAAGTTGCAAGCCGTCAAGAACCAAAAATGACATTGATTATGCGTGAATTAATTTCTCGTATCTAATACTATGGAAGAAACAATTAGAAATAAATACGAAGCGGTTATTGGATTAGAAGTGCATGCACAAATGCTCACTAAATCAAAAGCGTATTCAAGTGATATTAATGAGTACGGTGCTCATCCAAATACCAATGTGAGTGTAATTACGCTTGGTCATCCGGGAACCTTGCCGAAAATGAACAAGAAAACAATCGAATATGCAATCAAACTTGGTTTAGCATGTGGTTGTGATATTGCACCAGAACAATATTTTGCGCGTAAAAATTACTTCTATCCCGATCTTCCGAAAGGGTATCAAATTACGCAAGATAAAACACCAATTTGTACGGGTGGTTTCATTCACATTCAATTGGAGGATGGTTCTGACAAATACATTGGTTTGACGCGTATTCACATGGAAGAAGATGCTGGAAAAAGTATTCACGATGTGGACGTTTTTGACACGCTTGTCGATTTAAATCGTGCGGGTGTTCCTTTGTTGGAAATCGTATCTGAACCAGATTTACGTTCGTCGCAAGAAGCATATAGCTATTTGACAGAAGTGCGCAAATTGGTGCGTTACCTTGATATTTGTGATGGAAACATGGAAGAAGGTTCATTGCGTTGCGATGCGAATATTTCTGTGCGCTTGAAAGGTGCTCCTGAATTCGGAACGAAAGTCGAAGTGAAAAACATGAACTCAATTCGTAACGTGCAACGTGCAATTGAATTTGAAATCAAACGTCAAATTGAAGCACTTGAAAACGGAGAAGAATTGACGCAAGAAACGCGTTCATACGATGCTTTGAAAAACCTTACGATTTCAATGCGTTCGAAAGAAGCTGCGAACGATTACCGTTATTTCCCAGAACCAGACTTACAACCCTTGGTGATGGACAATGCGCAAATCGCAGCGATCAAAGCAGAAATGCCAGCCTTGCCGCGTGAATTGTTCTTGAAATACACGAAAGAACTTGGTTTGTCAGAATACGATGCTTACAATTTAACGGATAACAAAGGAATTGCTTTGTATTACGAAGGAATTGTGGCGCACACGAAAAACTATAAGTTAGCTGCCAACTGGATGATGGGAGATATCAAATCGTATTTGAATGAATTCGGAGTTGAAATCGATGAATTCCCATTAAAACCAGAACAAATTGCTAGTTTGATTGCCTTGATTGAAGAAGGAAAAATTTCTACTTCAGTGGCTTCACAAAAAATATTCCCAGCCTTCGTTAAAAATCCATCAACTTCTCCTTTGGCTTTAGCTGAAGAAATGAATTTGATTCAAGATTCCAACGAAGACGCAATTTTAGGATTTATTAACGAGGTGATCAAGCAACATCCTAGCGAGATTGAACGTTATAAAAACGGTGAAAAGCAATTGGTCGGATTCCTTATGGGACAATTAATGAAAGTTTCGAAAGGAAAAGCGGATCCAAAAGCTGCCAATGAATTAATGCGTAAAACATTAGAAGCATAATGAAGTACTTTGTTTTTCTTTTGATTTTCCCTCTGCTTTTTGCTTGTAATTCAAGTGAAGAAACAGAAACACCTGAACAATTACCAGATAATTTTACGGTTTCGGGAACAATTAAGGATGCAGGAAATACGACCTTATACGTTGAAGCCTTGAGTCAACAAGGGTCGATTGAAGTTGCAAAAACAACAATTTCACCGAACGGTTCATTCAAAATCAAAGGAAATATTCCTGGAATGGGGATTTACCAATTGCGTTTGGGCGAATCGAACGATAAAGTGATTCCATTGACCTTGGTTGAAAAAGATCATTTGAAAATCAATACTAGCTTTGAATTGTTTAACGTTACACCAAATGCAAGTGGAACAGAATGGTCAACAGTTTTAAATCAGTACATTGAGAAATTTGCTGTTTTTTCAGCTGCTCAACCTGAATTGAACGCCATGCAAGGTAAGGCAACAGAACAAGAAGTGATGAATCGTTTCTTGGAATTGAAAAAACCTGTGGATGATTTTGCACGTGAAGCGATGTTCAAAGATCCTGATAATCCATTTAACATTGTGCTTTCAACTTCTGCTACTCCAACTTCAGGTTTTGAAAACTGGGATCCAGCGAACTTAGAAGTGTTACAAGTTGTTGCTGTGGCTTACAAAAAACGTTTCAAAGATTCACCAATTGCGGCTACAATGGAAAACCAAGTGTTCCAAATTGAAAGTGCTTACAATGAATTTTTAAATACTACTCCAACCAAATCTTCGCCAGATGTTGCTCCTGAAATTGTTATGCAAGGAATCAACGGAAAAGCAATTAAACTTTCAAGTTTAAAAGGAAAAGTAGTGTTGATTGACTTCTGGGCGTCTTGGTGCGGACCTTGTCGCAAAGAAAACCCAAATGTTGTCCGTTTGTACAACTTATACAAAGACAAAGGATTCACCGTTTATTCTGTTTCGTTGGATGAAGATCCTGCGGCATGGAAAGCAGCGATAAAATCAGACGGATTGTCTTGGCCAAATCACGTTAGCGACCTTCGCGGATGGAAATCTCCAGTGGTTCAACAATACGGTTTCGATGGAATTCCACACACTGTTTTGCTTGATCGAAACGGAAAAGTTATCGGAACTGGACTAAGAGGTGAAAGTTTGGAACAAAAATTGAAAGAGGTGCTCTCAAAATAATAAAACTATGCGCAAATTACTTACGTTACTAACAGTTATTACAAGCTTGAGTGTCTTCGCTCAAAAGCCGATTACCGTTACAATTTCAGGAAATATTTTCAACGCATCTGTTGATACTGTTTCCCTTTCTCAATATTACGGTGGAACAAATTACGTTGATTACTTGAAAGCGCCCTTGAGCAAAAAAGGTGATTTCAAAATGACCGGAATGGTTCACGATGCGGATTATTACGTGCTTCGCGTTGGAAATACGCACATCAATTTGATTTTACGCGATAAGTCGGACATTAAATTGTACGGTGACGGAGCAAACATTTTCGCTTTTTGCAACATTGTTGGTTCTGAGGAAAGTGCGCACATGAATGATTTCATCAAAACGTTAACTGTTTGGAATGCGAAACGCGATTCAGCTGTTGCCTTGATCAATCAAAATCCGTCAAAACAGCAAGAAATCAGCAATTCCATGTCAACGGAATATTATACGTTCCAAAGCAACATGCAAACATTCATTGCACAGAACCAAAACTCTGCTGCATTATTGCCTGTAATTTCAACGCTTGACGCTGAGAATGATTTCGCTACCTACGAATCAATCGTTACTCAATTGTTAACATCGTTTGGCGATTCTCCTTCAATCAAAGAATTGAACAAAGCGTATTTGCAAAAGAAAGCAGCGAAAGAAGCAGCAAACTTATTGGCTCCAGGAAAAGAAGCACCTGATTTCACAGAATTAAAAACGGACGGAAAAACGACGATGAAATTATCTGACATACGTGGTCAAGTGGTTTTATTGGATTTCTGGGCATCTTGGTGCGGACCTTGTCGCAAGGAAAACCCAAATGTGACACGTTTATACGAAGTTTACAAAAACGACGGATTCACTGTGATGTCTGTTTCCTTGGATCGCGACAAAGCGGCTTGGTTGGCAGCAATCGAAAAAGACAAATTGGTATGGCCAAATCACGTGAGCGATTTACAACAATGGCAAAGTAAAGTTGCAGCGCAATACGGTGTGAAAGGTATTCCATTCACAGTGTTGATCGACAAAGAAGGAAAAATCATTCGTACAAACTTACGTGGAGCTGAATTAGAGGCTGAATTAAAACGAATCTTCGGACACTAATTTATGTCGGACCAACAAG
>JBDKHH010000197.1:0-4207 GCA_039797785.1 Bacteroidota bacterium
AATTCAGATCAAACGGAGCAGAAATTACTTCATCATAAATACCTGAAAGTTGTCCTTGAATAAAAAACTTTAGTTGCAGGTTTGTTGCGTTAGTCGTTCCATTATTAAAAACCCACGTTCCAACAGTAGTATCCGTAAAATGATCTCCATTGTACAAGCGAAAATAACCATAGCTAGACCAAAGTGCTTTTTCCTTGTACATCCCGATGTCGTTTGAAAAAACATCTTTTTTATTTCCGAATGACACCTGGCAGATTTCGCCTTGTTGCGTCGCATAGATTAATGAATCTCCTTCATCTTTGGAAACAATAATAAACGGAATGGTAATTTGATCTGAAAGACCAAAAGCATCGAACGGTAATGGTCGTCCAACAGCGCTATCAATGATAATTGCTCCCGTTGCTCCGGCATTTTGAACGTTTAATAATTGCTGATCAAAACTGCAACTAGTACGTCTAAAAACAGCGAAATTTCCTGATACATTCGTTTGTAGCGTTCCACATGCAGAACCAGCAATTCCATCATTGGCAACAACAACTGTATCTGAATAAAAATTAGCAGAAACATCCGCAACTCCTGTCCAATCGTTCTTTGGAATCATGCACGGATAAACTCCTTTCAAATGCATGGGTTCATTGATTTCAAACACAAGTTGTCCATGCGCCACAGAGCATTGCATGCAAACAACTGCAAGAGTAACAAATCGCAAGAATAGTTTGAATTTCATTTTCATCATTTCGATGGATGAGTTTAGCTATAATATTTCTATTGAATGATTAGTTTTTCTACTTCGACAATTTTCTCATTGTTCAATAATCGAACAAAGTATGTTCCTGCAGAAACTGGCAAAGAAAAAATATACGAGGTTAAATCTGCCAAAATCAATTCTGAATAAATCAATTTTCCTTGCACATCACAAACCTCCATTTTGTAATTTTCATCCTTTAAATCACCAAAATACATACTAATTGATTCACCACTAAAAACAGGATTAGGTGCAATCGTTACTAGCGTTCCATCACCAACATACCCTTCAGAAAAAACATTCACATCGATTAGTTTCGATATAGTATCATTTTGTCCTCCACAGCCGTAGGCAATCAATTTTACAGAATAAGTTCCAAACTCGGAATATACATGTGTGACAGAATCAATGTATTCAGATGTCTCCAAGGTATCTCCATCTCCAAAAATCCACTTATACGATCCTGCTTGTACACTTTGGTTAGTGAATTCAACACTACCAGAATTATTTGTATACGAAAATTCTGATATTGGATCATCCAAAAAACCAAGACAATTTGTCTTTAAAACGTAACCAAAAATGCCTGCGTTTCCGGCATTTAAATAATCATAATTTTTTACTGTTCCAGATGTAATAAATCCTCCATCATTTGTAACTTCGAAATCCCATAAATCATAATATGGTTCGTTAATACTATCAGTAAACGACCAATAAATATAATCTCTATTCCAAAGTGTGGTGCCATTAATGTGTCTATTAAAAACGTTAACAGATTGATAACTTCTACTTGTTAATGGATTTCCAGATTGATAATTAGTATCTGTAATATTTAAAAATGCACCAGCAAAAACGCTATCATTTACTAATCTCAGTTCCATAGGGGAGATTTTATTAGTCAAATTTGTCCAAGTATTACTCATGGTGTCTTTCCAAACTTGAGTATAATTAGAATTTAACATGGAAAGCACAGGCACGTACTTATGATATTGGTTTGTTGTACCAAAAACCTTTGAAACACAATAACTATGGACTATATTTCCATTATTTAACACCAAAGTTCCGTAACCACCATATGTAATTATGTTATCTTGAAAAATGTGATGTTCAATTTCGTCACCATCATTATCTAGTACAAAAAAATGTATTTTACTCCATGAATTACCAACGTCATCAAAAAACACAGACTCTTCAGTTAATGATAAAACATAATTTTGTTCAGATTTAAAGAAATCATTTATACTATACTGTGGTCGAAAATAATTTGTTTGAGGATTGTGAAAGCGTTTGGTCCACAATGTATCACCAAATTGATTTACTTTTATAATAATTACGCCTCCCTCTCCATCAAACCCTACGCTGGGGTTGCTATCTGTTGTTCGATCAGAATATGTAAATGCAGCAAAATAAGTGCTATCTTCATTTGATACAAGTAGCTTACCCGAAGCATAAAAATCTAAACTATCTGCATAAAATTGATTTAATGTAAAATTAGAAATAACCAATCCATTTATATCTACCTCAGTAATTTGCGGCAAATATCCAATCCCATTAATCCAATTTTCATAACCAAACATAAAATTTCCTCTAAAATTGGTATCAAGTTGTGTTCTTGCAGAATATGCCATATTATATTCGTTCACAGTCCAATTTCTTTCAAAATAATCTACGTTTCCTTCTAAATCCAATTTTCCAAATACAATATCGCAAGAATTTCCATAGCCAGTAGTTGCACCAAAATAATAACAGCTGTCTGTTACATAGATATCATGTATTAGTGAAAAACTGTCCTGAAATTGATAAATTTTCTGAAATGTGGATTGAGCCTTTCCATAGTTGCAGAAAGTCAATAGAAATAATACAATCAATTTAACCTGTTTCATTTTCATCATTTCGATGGATGAGTTTAGCTGTTCTACCAAATTTACATTATTTTCAGCAATGAGTATCAAAAAAAAATAATAATTTAATTAAATGTCAAATCACGAAAAAGAACAAAAAAGGGGTAATTTCAGTACAAAAACAAGCCTTGGAACAACCACCGGAATAACCACCGGAACAACCACCGGAAATAAACTTAAATAAATAACATTTTACCCTTTTACAACAACGTTTTATAAGAAATCGTAACCACCGGAATAACTACCGTAATTAGCTTGTGAATTATTTGCGATTTTGTTGCGTTTTTGATACATTTGCAACATGAGTGCAACAAAAATGGAATTTTACACCACGCCCAATGCCATGGAGCCATTGTTTCCAGATGGAGAAATACGGTTGTTGGAGAAATTGGCCATTGAATTAATTGAGCAGTCAAATAAGCTTGAAGGAACCATGAATCTACTAACACGAAGAGCGGTTTCTGATTTTTTGCGTCCTATGAATAGTTATTATTCAAATTTAATCGAGGGACATGACACACATCCAATTGATATTGCGAAAGCATTAAAAAATGATTATTCGAACGACAAAACCAAACGTGATTTACAGTTAGAAGCAAAGGCACACATTGAATTGCACAAAGCACTATCAGAGGATTTTGCGACTAATAAATCAATGGTATATCCAACGACATCTGAATTTTTAAAAAATCTGCATAAACGATTTTACGATCATCTTCCTGAAGAATTCAAAATGGTAAAATCTAAAGAAGGTATTGATAAACTCGTTGTTCCAGGGGAGTTTCGTATAGATGAAGTTGAAGTTGGTCGGCATATCGCCCCTTATTCAGGCAGTTTACCGATTTTCATGGATCGATTTGAATCCTTTTACAATCCAGAAAACAGCACTAATTCGTCTAAACTAAGACGCATCATTTCTATTGCCGCATCACATCATCGATTAGCATGGATTCACCCATTTCTAGATGGCAATGGTAGAGTGGTTCGTTTGTATTCCGATGCATGTTTTCTATATGAGAAATTAGATGCGGTTGGATTGTGGTCGATATCCCGTGGATTGGCTAGAAAAAATACAGACTACAAAGCCAAACTCGCGAATGCAGATCTCAGTCGTTACAATGATTACGATGGGCGAGGAAATTTATCAAACAAAATGCTCATTGAATTTTGTGTGTTTTTTCTCGAAACGGCTATTGACCAAGTAAATTTCATGCATAAGGTTCTAAACATCGAAGATATGCTCACCCGCATCAATGGATTTGTTGACCTAATGGTGATTCGAAAGAAACTCCGAACAGAGGCACGTTATATTTTAGAAGATCTTTTTTTAAAGGGAAAAATCACTAAATCAGATGTGGAAAGAATTACCAATTTATCTGAAAAAACAGCTAAAATCATAACGGATACCTTAGAGGAAATGGATCTTGTACGTAAAACGAAAGAAGGTATTCATGTCACTTTTTACGTCAATTATCCTATTCATTTATCGCCAATCTTCTTCCCTGGAATATATCCAAGTGGTAAAGAAGCAGAAATGATGCGCTTTATTTAGGAGTAGTTAAAC
>JBDKHH010000198.1:0-3941 GCA_039797785.1 Bacteroidota bacterium
TGGTTTGGCCTGGGTAATTATTGGTGGATTATTATCATCTCTAATTCTTACCGTATATTTGGTGCCAATGATCTACGATACCGTGGACGGAATTAAAGAACGCTATCTGAAAAGAAGAAAACAAAAGTGATTGGCAAACGAATAAAAGATTGATTTTTTTATTCTGGAAAAAAAACAAAATCATTTTAATCCAAAACAGTCATAAACGTTCATATCTTCAAAAATGTCAACCCGTTTTTTAGACCGAAGCACAATTGCTTTAAATCTGTTGTTTCAAGCATTTCACATAGACCATTTCTGACAATTTTAAATTGGTTATGAACTGGACAAGGATGCTTTTCTGAGCAAGCTTTCATACCTAATCCACAGCCACTGTAAACTCTATCACCATCAATTGCAAAAACAATTTGATGAAGTTTTATTTGATCCAATTTTTCTTTATCAATTATAAAACCACCAGTTGGACCTTTAACTGAATCTATAATGTCATTTCTAACGAGTTGTTGAAGAATTTTTGCAGTGAATGCTTCTGGAGAATCTATTTGTTTAGAAATATCTTTTAAACTAGCTCTTTCACCATCAAGTGATTTTGTAGCGATAAATATACTAGCACGAATTGCGTATTCACAGGCTTTCGAAAACATGTTTTTTCTGTAAAGATAATCAATAGATAGTTAGTCGAATTGTATTTGATTATTATAAATAAAGTTAAATTAAAAAATTAAATAGGATAAAATAGTCCGAAATACAAAAATAAATTACCTTTGCTCAAACACATGAAATTTCAATTTTCAAATTATGAATAATTCAACTTCACATACATTTCACATACCAGTTATGGGATTAGGTTTTACCATTGATACACCCATAAAAGTAGCAAAGTATGGAATATCATCAGTTGTTTCAATAATGGAAGATCACTTGATTGAAGAAATGCGAAAAGTTCATTCAAAAAATTACAATAAAGAATATAATCCGATTTCTGCTAAAGATATTGATCGAAGATATAAGAGGATAATGTCTTATTTAAACCTTATGAATGAAATCGTTCAAGACCAAATTGTTGAATTAAGAAAAAGTGATTTCACAGAGAATTCCGAGTTGACCAAGTATTTTTCATTATTGCCTGAAGAAACAAATGCAAAGAAATTGTATCGTCGCATGCGTGAAATGAAGGATACAAAAATAAAAAGAGGAATGCAAAAGGAATTAAAATCGATGGTTTTGCCAGGCTCTATTGATGTGAATATTATGACCAAATTGGATAATACTAATTTGGACGAAAATGGAAATGAATTGCCGGAAATTTATTCGGATGCAAAAAGTGCATTAAAAGGATTTGCGTTAAGTGATCTTTCTTCCTCTATAATATTTTCGGCTGGAATGAATCCTAAATTATTCAGTTATTGCGAGCAATTTGATGATTTTTTTCCTAACGAAAGAGGCGAGATTAAGAAAAAAGTCATCTTAAAAGTTAGTGATTTTAGATCTGCCCAAGTCCAAGGTAAAATGTTTGCTAAAAAAGGAATTTGGGTATCTGAATTTAGAATTGAATCTGGATTGAATTGTGGGGGGCATGCATTTGCAACAAATGGTCTTTTATTGGGTCCAATTTTAGAAGAATTTAAAGAAAAGCGAGACGAGTTATTCTATGAACTTTATGAATTATGTAAAGAGTCTTTAATGAAAAGTGGTAGAAATCCAATGCTAAAATTACCATCGATGTCGTTAAAAGTGCAAGGCGGAATAGGTACTTCAGAAGAAAATGATTTTCTAACCCAACAATATCAGTTGGATGGAACCGGTTGGGGAAGCCCATTTTTATTAGTGCCTGAAAGTACGAATGTAGATGATTCAACTCTTTCTGCACTTATCAACTCAAAACGAGAAGATTTTTACTTAAGTAATTCGTCTCCATTAGGTGTGCCATTTAATAATTTTAAAAATTGTACGTCTGAGTTGCAACGCTTAGAACGTATTGCGAAAAATAGAGCCGGTAGTCCATGTTATAAAAAATTCCTGTCGTTCAATACTGAGTTTACAGAAAGACCAATTTGTACAGCATCAAGACAGTATCAGATGTTGAAAATCAAAGAAATTGAAGAAAGTAATAGTTCACCAGAATCTAAACAAAAACAGATTTACAAAACATTAGAAAAAGAATGTTTGTGTGAAGGCTTGGGAACATCGGCTATTTTAACGAATAAAGGTCAATTATCTCATAATTTAACTGCCGTAAGTATTTGTCCAGGACCTAATCTATACTTTTTTAAGGAGACATATAAACTCAAAGAAATGGTGGATCATATTTATGGAAGGGCCAATATTTTGACAAAAATTAATCGTCCACATATTTTTTATAATGAGGCAATTCTTTACTTGGATTATTTAAAGAAGGAAATTGAGGATAAATCTGAAGATATGACTGAAAAGACACGCGTTTATTTGCAAGGATTCAAGGATAATTTAGAAAAAGGGTTGAACTATTATAGTGGATTGATTTCCACAGTTAAGGAAAATTCGAAAATTAGAATTGAATTGATGGCTTCTCAAATAGAGTCATTGAAAATGAAGCTCAATAAATTAGAAGTGGTTGGTTGTACTTTAAAATGATTTAACATGACAGACGTTGAATTAATAGATACTATTTTGCGTGTTAAAAAGGATAAGAATGCTCTTATTCTGGCGCATTATTATCAAGATGAATCTATTCAACTTTGTGCAGATTTTGTAGGGGACAGTTATGGACTTTCTATAAAAGCTATGAATTCTAATGCTGATATGATTGTTTTTGCGGGAGTTCATTTTATGGCTGAAACAGCAAAAATATTGAACCCTACAAAAAAAATTGTTGTTCCGGATTTGGAAACAGGTTGTTCGCTGGCTGCATCGTGTGAGTATGATCGATTTAAAAAAATGAAAGAAATGCATCCAAATCATGTGGTTGTAACTTATATAAATTGTTCTGCTGAGATAAAGTCATTGAGCGATGTCATTTGCACATCGTCTAATGCTGAGAAAATAATTAATTCGATTCCAGAAAACAGAGAAATACTTTTTGCGCCCGACAAAAATTTAGGAAAATATCTTGAAAAGAAAACGGGCAGAAGAATGTTGCTGTGGGATGGTGTGTGTATCGTGCATGAATCGTTTTCATTTAATAAACTAGTAGAAATTATTAACGAAAATCCAGGGATAAAAATTGTGGCTCATCCCGAGTCAAATGCGGATGTATTAGAGCTTGCAACGTTTATTGGTTCTACAACTGAAATGATAAACTTTGTTGTAGACAGTCCAGACGATAAATTCATAATTGCTACAGAAATAGGAGTTATTCATGATTTGAAAAAGAAAGCACCTCATAAGTTATTAATTCCAGCACCTGCTTACGAAGAAAATAGTTGTGCATGCAGTGAATGCGCATATATGAAGGTAAATACGCTTAAAAAACTTTATGATTGTTTATTAAATGAATCACCTGTAATTGATGTTACACCCGAGTTAATCGAATCAGCAAGGTGGCCAATAGATAAAATGATAAAAATTACCGAAAATGAAATTTGAAAGCGACGTAATTGTAGTTGGTTCCGGTATTGCAGGATTATATTTTGCAAATAAACTTGCCGATTTGCGAGAAGATCTCAAAATAACTGTCATTTCTAAAAATTCTTGGAAAGTTTCAAATTCTATTCATGCCCAAGGAGGAATTGCAGTTGTTACGGATTTAAAAAAAGATTCGATCAAAGAGCATATTCAGGATACAATAAAAAGTGGGGGGGGATTGTCAGATCCGAATGTTGTCAAGATGGTAATTCAACATGGACCAAAGAGACTCAAAGAATTGATGGGGTTTGGAGTTGAATTTACCAAAAACGAAAATGGTCAGTTGGACTTAGTGTTAGAAGGAGGACACTCTACAAAAAGAGTTGTTCATTCGAATG
>JBDKHH010000199.1:0-20553 GCA_039797785.1 Bacteroidota bacterium
GAATGATATGAATCAATCGGTTCATCAATTAAATTGGTTCATCCAAAATTAAAAGTAGCAATATGAAAGCAACATATTTAGTAATCGTTTTTATGACATCTCTTTTAGTAGGATGTTCTTCGGCTCCTGAAGTAAAACCGGAAAATGAAACAGTCAATTTGTTAAGTGTTAATCTGAATGCAGAACAAATCAAAAATTCTGAGATCAAGGAAGGTTTACCAACCAAAGAATTGATTGGTTTAACAATTACAGCCAATGGTACAATTGAAGTTCCACCACAAAACAAAACAGTTATTTCTGCCCAATTTGGTGGTTTTATAAAATCACTGAGTGTCTTAGATGGAATGACAGTTCGAAAAGGTCAAACATTGTTTACAATCGAGCATCCTGAATTGATCCAATTACAACAAGATTACTTAGAAGTAATTGGAAACATGGAGTATTTAACGGCTGAACTGGATCGTCAAAAATCACTTGTACAACAAGAAGCGGGTAGTTTGAAAGCAATGCAATTGGCTAAATCACAATTGGCTATGGCGCAAGCGAAAAAAACTGGCTTGAAAGCAAAGTTAGAAATGGCGGGAGTAAGTTTGAAACAGTTAAATGCAGGTAATTTACAACGTTCTATAGCTGTAACCGCACCGTTTAATGGCGTTGTTACGAAAGTAAATGTGAATGTTGGAGCCTACGCAGAACCAACCGAACACTTGCTTGAAATTATCGATTTGAAACATGCACATGCTGAAGTGATTGCTTTTGAAAAAGACGTGAAACATTTAAAAATTGGACAAACGGTTCAGTTGTCCTTTTCGAATGATAATGAGATGATTAATGCTAAAATATTCCTTATTGGAAAAGAAATAGGTAAGGATAGAACAGTAAAAGTACATTGCCATTTAGATACGGAAAACAGCATGATTGCTCCTGGTTCCTACTTTAAAGCAAGCATTTATACTGGGGCAGTTGAACGATATTGCATTCCTGCAGAGGCAGTTGTTGAAATGAATGGAAAAAATGTTGTATTTTACAGTAAAAAAGGGAGTAAAGGAATGACTTCGTACTCTCCAGAAGAAGTAAAAGTTTTAGCAACAGAAAACGGGAAATCAGCAATTGAATTTAAAAATAAAGCAAGAAAATTTTCAGAAGAACTTGTAATACACGGTGCATACGATATCATGTCGGCGATTTTAATTAAAAGTGAAGAATAATCAACCTAAAACAATCAAATATGAAAATCAACTCAATTTTATTTGCAAGCTTTCTGGCTGGAGTAACCTTAATTTCGGTTCCAAGTTGTAAGAAGAATGGCAAATGCGGTGAAAGCAATATCAGTAAAGCGGGTGGCGATGACAGTCATAACTTTGGTCAAAACTGTATGAATTGTCACAAAAGTGGTGGAGAAGGAGAAGGCTGTTTTTCAGTTGCAGGAAGTACATCAAACAGCTCGTTAACATCTCCGTTATCATCAGGAACTGTAAAGTTGTACACAGCAGCTGATGGTGGTGGAACCTTGAAATATACCATTCAAATCGATTCGAAAGGAAACTTCCACACAACAGAATCAATTGATGTAACAGGTTTGTTTCCTGCAGTAACAGGTTCTGATGGCACGCCACATTATATGGGTTCATCCTTGAGCTCTGGAGCATGTAATTCTTGCCACGGTGTTTCGACTGGATCACTTTGGGGAAATTAATTCGAACATGAAAAAGAGCCAAATTCAAACCGAAGTTGATGCGTATTATTTGTATCAAAAGCTTTCAGAAAATGAAGCTGATCCAATAGTAGCATCCGTTTTTGCTCAAATGAGTGAAATAGAAAAAGGACATGCTGTTGAGTTTGCGAAAGCCTTGAACAAAAACATCGACGAATTTCTACAGCCTTCTTGGCGAGCAAAGACATTGAATCGAATCGGTAAAATTTTCGGTTACGATTATGTTCTTGGTGCTTTGATGGACACGGAAAAAAGTTTAGCGAATAACATTGTTCGACAAAAAGCGAAATCAAACGCTCAAATTTCTGGAAACGAAGATTCACACGTTAAGATTCTTCGTTCAATTTTAGACAATGAAACGCGTGTTTCTGGAACGCAAATGGCACGTTTTGAAAAGCGCCACCGTTCAGTTGGTGGAAATGCAATTCGAGCAGCGGTTCTAGGTGGGAATGATGGATTAGTATCCAATTTCTCATTGGTAATGGGAATCGCTGGAGCAACAACCAACCAACAAGGTGTTTTACTCGCTGGTGTTGCTGGATTATTAGCAGGTGCTTTATCGATGGCCTTGGGCGAGTGGATTTCTGTAAAAAGTTCACAAGAGCTCTATGAAAACCAAATGCAATTGGAAATGGAAGAACTTGAAATAAATCCTGAAGGAGAAAAACAAGAACTGAAATTAATCTACATGGCAAAAGGTATTCCTGAAGATCAAGCAGCAGATATTGTTGAAGAATTAATGAAAAATAAAACGCTTGCTCACGAAGTGTTGGTGAAAGAGGAACTAGGTATCAACGCAGAGGAATTGAAAGGTTCCGCAATGGAAGCTGCATTGTCATCTTTCTTTCTTTTCGCAATTGGGGCAATTATTCCGGTTTTACCATTTATGTTTACAACAGGAATGAAAGCAATAATTTTAAGCACGATAGCAAGCGCATTTGGCTTGTTTTTAATCGGAGCTGCTATTACATTATTCACTGGAAGAAATGTATGGTTCTCAGGATTTAGACAAGTGTTTTTTGGATTGGCAGCTGCAGCCGTAACATTCGGAATTGGGAAATTAATTGGTGTTACAATAGCAGGTTAAAAAAATAATAATTTTAAAATTTAGAACTATGAATCAAGCACATTTTCACTTAATGGTGAATCATTTACCAATCATCTTGCCGATTGCAGGTGTAGTAGTTTTAGTAGGAGGAATGTTTGTTCGCTCTGAAGTAGTTAAACGTATGGCGTATTTGCTGTTCACAATTGGCGCTGTTGCGACACTTTCAGCAATGGCTTCAGGAGAAGGAGCAGAAGAAGTCGCTGAAAACCTAGCTGGTGTGACAGAAAATTACATTCATGAACACGAAGAAAAAGCAGAAGTTTTCGCACTTGTAAGTTACATTCTTGGTGCTTTATCACTAGTTGGATTATGGGCTAGTTGGAAAGTAAAAGGCTTTGCAAAGCTTTTATCGTTTGTCATTTTAGCACTTTCGCTTGTTGTGTTGTTCTTAGGTAAACAAACTGGAACATCTGGTGGTGAAATTCGTCACACTGAAATTCGCTCTGGAGAAGCAGTACCAGCTGGTGCCCAAGAAGAAGATGGAGACGACGATTAAAAGAAAGATTATCTGATTAAGAAACGCGGAGATTCATCTTCGCGTTTTTTTATTGAAACGTAATTTTTTTGCGCCATTCTTTTACATTGCCGCAACGATCTTTTGCAATTAAAAGCAATTCATGTGTTCCGGTCATATTTTTCGTTCTGTCGTAAAAAACGTAATTGCTTTTTTCTTCGTATTCCAACAAAACCCATTTCCCATCGATGAATAAATCGTAATCAACCAACAAGGTTTGGCTTTCAAGTACTTTCCACGTTAAACGTTTTTTGGTAGTTACTATATCTGTTTCCTTGAAATTCAGCGGAGCAACGGTAGGAGCAAGTGTATCTGTTTTGATCGAAAAACTTCCCAAATACATTGATTCAGCCGTTAACCAATCTCCTTCGATGGAAGTTGCTAATGGTTTCACTCTTCCACCAGCTGTTGTAACCGCAAGGTAGTTTTTTACTGTTGGCTTTGTTGGTGATTTTAGTTTTACTGTAATTTCTTGTTGAATGGGTGTTTTAGGATCGCCCAAAGAAAACGTTCCTTTCAAAGAAAGATTCTTCAAGGTCGGCTCATAGAATGTCAAGGCTTTAACGTCAAATTCTACTAGATCATTTTGAAAGTGATAACTTGAATCTGGGAATAAATACTTCCATGAAGGAAAAATTGATGTAGTTTGATTCGCAGCACCAGGTTGGATGGCAGCTTTAAATTTCAATTCTGATTTATTGCCTTTTAAATCGAACCCTTTGTAGTAAATAGCCAACGTATCACCAGGTTTTACGGGGATTACGCCATTGTTGTGCGAACACGAATAAATATCTAATGGATTCTCATCCGTTTTGAACGATTTATGAAATTTACGCTTGTTGACAGTATATTCAACGTAATCTTTGTGGCTATTGATGTAACGTGTATCATCAAAGGAAACACGCTTTATTTCTTGACAAAAGGCGGTGTCGCGTTCGGCTGATAATACACTTCCGTACAAACCACACGTGTTCGTTGAACCATCCACAAAATCTACTACTTCAACTGCAAATCCAATTCCGCCAAGCATTGTGCTGAAGTCAGAAGGAATGGAAATTAAATCCCCACCAACATAATAGCCAAATTGACCTTTTGTGACCTTCACATATTTCGATTTCCCTGGGATTTGATAGCCTTCATTTGTCAGCGAATAAACTTTTATTCCACGAATCTCAGGTGCTTTGTGATCCGCAATTTCAAATCCGTACAAAAGTGGATTTAAGGCATCTTCTGTCTTCGTGTCGCGCAACTCAAAATGCAAATGCGGCGCAGTTGAACTTCCCGTATTTCCAGATAAAGCAATTGCATCTCCTTTTTTGACCGGTAAATCCTTGTCGGTGAAATAAATTTCTACTTCAAAATTTTGTTCTTTTTCTTGGGTAATTTTCACCAATGAATCCAATTTTCCTTTGAAAGCTGAGCAATGTGCATATACCGAAGTTACCCCATTTGGATGATCAATGTAGATCACTTTTCCGTATCCAAAAGGGGAAACTTTTACACGAGAAATGAAACCATCTTCTACTGCATAAAGTGTTAAACCCTCTACACCATTCGTTTTAAAGTCAACACCCATGTGGAAATGGTTCGGACGCAATTCACCAAAGTTTGCGGAAATTGCAAGCGGAATATTTAAAGGCGAACGATACGAATGTTTGGTTTGACTGAAGGCGTTTTGTCCAAATAACGAAATAAGAACAAGGAAGATTACGTGCTTTATCATTTATCAAAAGTAAGTGTTTGAAAAAAAATATGCGAAGAATCAACTAAAATTGTTGTGAATGTTCAAGACTATACTAATTTTGTACAAAGTCGCAACCAATGACAGATCGTATTCAGCATATAATTGAAGATATTCGCTTAAAAACAAAAGCGTTGCATCATCAATTGAATGAAGAACGTGAAAAAAACAAAACGTTTCAAGCTGAAGTGCAATTATTAAATGAGCGTTTGCATCAACAAAAACAGCAGGAAGAAAACTACCTAGCTGAAATTGCCGCGTTAAAACTGGAAATGGAAACGACGAAAAGTCAAGTTATCGAAATTGAACGTCCTCAAGGTAAAAAGGATGAAGAAATTGATGAATTGGTGAAGGAAATTGAATACTGCATTAGTCAGTTAAAAAAATAACGAATGGGAAAATTGTCCTTGAAAGTCGTAGTTGCCGGAAGAACTTATCCACTCACAGTGAACCATGGTGAGGAGGCGAAAGTGACGAAAGCCGCAGAAGATATCAATCGAGCGATTAAAACGCTACAGGACAATTATGCAGTGAAAGATATGCAAGATTTACTTGCAATGACTGCGCTACAACTAGCTACAAAATCTACAAATTCAGGACCAGCAACGGTACAACAAGCCGATTATTCGGATATAGAATCGAAACTGGACGATTTATCTAAAGAGCTAGATTCGTTACAATAAAGCATTTTCTCACACATTCATTTTCATTTTGGTGCAGCTTGACGAGTTGTATACTTAATAATTTATAAAATGAATTTAGTAATAGGTTTAGTGATTGGACTTGTAGGTGGAGGAGCCGCAACGTTCGTGATGCTGAATGTAGTCCTAAAAAGCAAGCGTGAACAAGTGATCCGCGAAGCTGAATTGGAAGCAGAAAACATCAAAAAAGAAAAAATTCTACAAGCAAAAGAGAAATTCTTCAAATTAAAAGAAGAACACGAAATTGCAATCAAAGAAAAAGAGAGACGTTTGCAATCGACAGAAGACCGTGCGAAAGCAAAAGAGAAAACATTGTCTCAAAAAATTGAAGAAGTAAGTCGCAAAGAAGGTGAATTACTGAAAAATCAAACAGAATTAGAAGCGAAAGTTCAAGCATTTGAAGTAAAACACTCAGAATTGGAGAAAATCCAAGAGAAACGTGTTGCTGAGCTATCAAAAATTTCTGGAATGTCAGTTGAAGATGCGAAAAATGGTTTGATGGAAGCGTTGAAAGACGAAGCTAGAACTGGCGCAATGGCTCACATTAAAGAAATTACGGAAGAAGCAAAATTGAATGCGAATCGTGAAGCGAAGAAAATTGTAATTCAAACAATTCAACGCGTTGCAACAGAGCAAGCAGTAGAAAATGCTGTTTCTGTTTTCAATATTGATTCTGATGAAGTAAAAGGTAGAATCATCGGTCGTGAAGGTCGTAACATTCGTGCTTTAGAAGCTGCTACAGGTGTTGAGATTATTGTTGATGATACTCCTGAAGCAATTATCCTTTCTTGTTTTGACCCAGTTAGAAGAGAGATTGCTCGTTTAGCCTTGCATCAATTGGTTTCTGATGGTCGTATTCACCCAGCGCGTATTGAAGAGGTCGTTGCGAAAACGAAAAAACAATTAGAAGAAGAAATTGCTGAAACAGGTCGTAGAACATGCATGGATTTAGGAATTCATGGTTTGCATCCTGAGTTGACACGTATGGTTGGACGTATGAAATACCGTTCATCTTACGGGCAAAACTTGCTACAACACTCTCGTGAAGTGGCAAACTTGTGTGCTACAATGGCATCTGAGCTTGGATTAAACGTGAAGATTGCTAAAAGAGCTGGTTTGTTACACGATATTGGTAAAGTTCCAGACGATGAGCCAGAATTGCCACACGCAATCTTGGGGATGAAACTCGCAGAAAAATATGGTGAAAAACCAGAAGTTTGTAATGCGATTGGAGCTCACCACGATGAAATTGAAATGACAACATTGATTTCTCCAATTGTTCAAGTATGTGATGCCGTTTCAGGTGCACGTCCAGGAGCTCGTAGAGAAATCGTTGAAGCATACATCAAACGTATTAAAGAACTTGAATCATTGGCATTGTCGTATGATGGTGTATCAAGTGCTTATGCAATTCAAGCAGGACGTGAATTACGCGTGTTGGTTGAAGCAGATAAAATTACAGATTTAAAAGCGGACGAATTATCGTTCACAATTTCTCAACGAATTCAAACTGAAATGACGTATCCAGGTCAAGTAAAAGTTACCGTAATTCGTGAGAAACGATCAGTTAATTACGCGAAATAATTCACTTTCATGGAACGATTGAAAGATAAACATGTTTTGGTTACAGGTGGAGCTGGTTTTATCGGCTCCAACTTAACTGAAGCTTTATTGAACTTAGGAGCAAAAGTGTCTGTTTTTGATAATTTGGAAACAGGTCGCAAATCAAATATTGAGGAATTTTTCAATCATCCGAATTTTACATTCATTGAAGGAGATATTCGTGATTACGATGCTTGTTTAAATGCTGTAAAAGGAATCGATGTGATTTCACATCAAGCTGCTTTAGGTTCAGTGCCACGATCAATCGAATTTCCACACAATACACACGCAGTAAACGCAACAGGATTTTTGAATATGTTGCATGCTGCAAAAGAATCAGGTATTAAACGCTTTGTTTATGCTAGTTCAAGTTCTGTGTATGGTGATTCTCAATCTTCACCAAAACACGAAGGCGATGAAGGAAATCCTTTGTCACCGTATGCCGTTACAAAATCCTTGAATGAAAAATACGCATTGGTGTATAATCAATTGCACCAAATGGAAACGGTTGGTTTACGTTATTTCAATGTGTTTGGACCAAAACAAGATCCAAATGGCGTTTATGCAGCTGCGATTCCAAAGTTCATTGATAAAATGATTAAAGGTGAAGAAATCATCGTTAATGGTGATGGAGAACAAACACGTGACTTTACCTTTGTTCAGAATGCTGTTCAAGCCAATCTAAGAGCTTTATCATCTTCAAATCAAGAAGCGTTCGGAAAAGTGTACAACGTTGCTTGTGGACAGTCTTACACGCTTAATCAAGTACTGGAAGACATTAAAACGAATTTGCTATCAAAAGGTGTTTACAATTCAGCTACACAAATCACTTACGGACCACCACGAGAAGGAGATGTTCGAAATTCTCTTGCATCTGTAGATCGAATCAGTCATTACCTGAACTATTCAAATCCAATTGAATTTGAAGAAGGGATGAAAGTGTTGTGCGCGAATATCAGTTAGTTTATCCCTAGAACATTGTTGCACGCCTTTTAAGTGCTACTTTTCGTTAATTTTTTTACTTTTGTCAAAAAAAAGTGAATGGTTGAAATCGACAAACAAGTGAATAGTTTCAGAAGTAATTTGTTGATTTTTTTCTGCTTATTAACCTTTGTTTCGCTTTGTTTATCACCATTTATTCCAATTAAAGAAGGCTTCTACTTGCGATTAGAAGATTTGCTTTTGCCTTTTATCGTTTTATCACTGTTACCTGAAATCAAGTTACTGAAGAATTGGTACTTTCTGATCATCTTTGCCTGGGCAGGATATGGTGTTTTGAGTATGGCGATCAATGGACGTTTAGGCGTGATAAATGATTATTTTGAATTGTATAAATTGCTCAAATACGTGGCGTTCGTCATCCTTTTTTATACGGTTTTTAAGATGAATGTCGCTTATTACACTCCCATAGTCATTGTTTTTCTTGTATTGATTTTATTCAATATTTTTCATTTCTATAATTTCTTTCACTTTAACGAGCTTGTAATGCCAAAATTTGCAACCAATGCCTTGCAATTAAGCACATTTGGTTTAGACTCTTTGGGGAAACCAACAACCAAGCGAATCATTGGAACGATGGGGAATCCAAATATTAACGGAATTCTGTTTTCATTTTTTGCGGCTTATTTCATGCGTTTTCTCAGTTCAGCAAAATGGCATTGGGGTAAAATCTATTTCTTCTTGGCTATAGCATTGATCCTTTTGACACAAGCAAGAACAAGTATGCTTGCAATCGGTATTGCTCTAACGGTTTACGTTTTCTTGTCGAAATTAAGTTGGCAAACGATTCTAAAGATTTGTGCCGGGATTGTCATTGTTGTATTTGTGGTTAAACTGATGGATCAATATTCATTGGGTTATGTTACCAATGCTAAATTGAATCTTGCTGAGAATTCATCCCTAAAAGGCAGGTTTGAAATTTGGACAGAGTTATGGTCAATGATCAAAGAAAAGCCAATTTTCGGTTACGGTATAAACAAGAACTATTTTTATGCACACCACTTGTATTCTGAAAATGAGTATGTATTAATCGTATGGAGATTTGGCATCATCGGACTATTGTTCTATTTAGCGATGTTATTTGCTCCTTTACGTTACCTGAGAAACAGTAACGTCTTAAACAGTGAAAAAAGCAGATTCTTTATTCTTATACTCATTGTTTATGCAATAAATGCATTAACCAATAATCCATTGTCAGATCCCGTTTTGCAGGTTCTATTCGCAATCGCAGTAGCCAATTATTTATCTCAATTTGATTTGTATGAAAAAAAAATTGAGCAAGCTTAAATCGGGATATTTACAATCTGAATTTCTTCGAAATGCAATGACGCTTATTTCGGGGACAGTGATTGCGCAAATTATCAGTTACTCGATTTCTCCAATCATTTCCAGAATTTATTCTACCGAGGAAATGGGGGATTTTGGATTGTATTCAAGAATCATTGCATTTATTTCCGCTGTGGCAATGGCTCGCTTAGAATTGTCACTTCCTCTACCAAAAAATGATTCCCATTCGTATTTGCTGTTTCGTTTTGCACTGAGGATAGCCTTATTAACCTTTGGAATTAGTTTTTTAATTGGAATAGTTTATTTATTAGTCAATCCATTTTCAATTTCATTGTTGCTTTTTGTACTTATCACCCTGATCAGTGCTGTTTTCATTATTTTGATCAATTTGGGAACGAACTGGGCGATTCGTAAGAAGAACTTTAAAGTAATCTCTCGTTCAAGAATTTCAAATTCACTTTTTTCAAACGGATTTAGACTAGTTTTTGGTCTAATAGGTTTTGGAAGCATCGGACTTATTCTTTCCAGTTTAGTTGGATATATTATTTCTTCTGTTGGTTTTCTTCGGATGTTCTTGGTAGATAGAACTTTTTTCAAAAACTACAAATCCAAGAAGAAAACCTATATTTTGGTTACTGAATATAAAGATTTGCCACTGATCAATTTACCACATGTTTTAATTGACTTGGGTAGAGATTTGTTGATTGCCTTTCTTATTGTTTATTTTTTTGGAAAGGACATGTTTGGTTCTTACACCTATTCAGTGATGATATTGGGACTTCCGATTGCCATTATTGGTCAAGCAATTGGTCAAGTTTTCTTTAATAAATGTTCTGAAATTGTCAACGAAGGAAAATCAGTTTATCCTTTATTGAGAAGAACCTTGTTGATTCTGGCTTTTTCGTCTATTATTCCTTTTACGGTGTTATTTTTCTTTGGAAGTGATTTGTTTGCATTTATATTTGGAGCCAATTGGAAAATGGCCGGTTATATGTCCGAAATATTGGCAATTGGAACCTTTTTTAATTTTTTGATTTCGCCGCTTTCTAATTTGCCAATTGTACTAAACAAGCAAAAACAATACTTTCTTTTGGGATTGACTTCAACAATTTCTCAAATTTTCATTATTGGAATTTTGCCTTTAATTATTGGGACATCAATTGACGCATTTATGACCATTATGTGGGCAATGTCAATTTCTCAAGCAGTTATTTTAATTCTGACAACGTTTATATTTCTTAAATATGCAAAAGATTAAAAGCGGTTATTCTGCATACTCTGCTATGTCGGGTTTATTTCAAAAAATAATAGGCTGGCTCGTAAAGCCACGAATGATGAATCACAAGAAGAATTTTCAAAATAGTTCTGTGGAAAACGTGCGCATCAGTAATTCAACATTTATTGATCACAAACATCATTTATACCTAAAGGATCATGTCTATATCGGACACTTTAATTTTATCGAGGCATCGAACAAAGTGTATATTGAAAAAGGGTGTCAAATTACTTCTTACGTTTCTATTTCTTCACATTCGAGTCACACTTCCATTCGCTTGTACGGAACGAATTTTGGCGAAGTTCCCGAGCATGTTGGATACCTAACAGGTGAAGTGCATATTGGAGAATTTACATTTGTTGGACCACATTCAGTCATTATGCCAAACACGAAAATCGGTAGGGGATGTATTGTTTCTGCTTACTCGTATGTCAAGGGCGAATTTCCTGATTTTTCAATAATTGCTGGAAATCCGGCTAAGGTAGTTGGCGATGTTCGAACGGCAGACAATGTTTATTTGGCAGAACATCCAGAATTAACGCAATTTTATATGAAGTAAAAGATGGCTTTTAAGTATAAATTTCTTCTTAATAATATTCTTTCTCCAGCAGGAAAAGTCTCGATTCATTTGGGTAATTCAGAAATGGCTGACCGTCTGTTGGTTTACTTTAATACTCGGAAATGGAACAGAGGATTTCTGAAATTAAAGAAATACAATATTTCATTATTGCCAATTGATCAATTTTCGAAAGAAGATGATTATTTAGCTTCTGTGAATGGTAAAAATTCTGCGGCTTATTTTTCGAGACGCTGCGCAAAACTAGGATACACTTTTCAGTCGTTTAATCCGAATGATGAAATTGATGCCATTTTTGAAATTAATACATCTTCTACAGAGCGACAAGGACGTGAAATGGACGAAAGTTATAAGCACTTAGTCACTGAATGGCCAAACGATGACGTAAATAATTGGTTTGGAATTTATTCTAAAGAAGGCAAATTAGTAGCGTATGTGTGGACCTATGTTGTTGGTGAAATGGTATTGATTAATCGAATACTTGGTCACGGCGATTATTTGAAAGAGAATGTCATGTATTTATTGATGACGAGTGTCGTTTCAACCTTTGTAAATGACAATCGAATTAACTTTATCATGTATGATACCTTCGGAAAATTCGAAAATGGATTAGTTATGTTCAAGAAACGAATCGGATTCAAACCCTTCACCGTAAATTTTAAGCGATGATTAAAACCATATTGAAACGAATTGGCCTAGATTATTTTCTGCGCAACAGAATCAATGAATACGACCATTTGATTAAAACGGCTTTGGACAAAGGATTTGAAATTATGCCCCATAGTCAGTTTTATGATTTAGTGAAGAAAAATGAAATCGGTTCGCGCAAAATTTTAATGATTCGACAAGACATCGATTCAGATCCAAGCTATTGTCGTGAATGGTTGCGAATTGAAAAAAAATACCAAATTCATACATCTTACTATTTCAGGCTTTGCACGATTGATATACCAATCATGAAAGAAGTATTGGCGTATGGATCAGATTGCGGTTATCATTATGAAGAATTGGCAAGCTATGCAAAACGTCATAAAATCAAATCAGCAGAAGAGATTCAACAGCATTTCGATGAAATTAGAAAGGAATTCAAGCACAATTTATCGGCGCTAGAAACCCAATTAGGATCAAAGATTCAATACATTGCGAGTCATGGTGATTTTGCCAATCGAAAACTTAAAATGCCCAATCACACCTTCATCAATCGTGAAGTATTGGACGATAACGGTTTAGTCTTCGAAGCGTATGATGCTGAGTTTTTAGATAATTACTCCATCAATATTATGGATGCTGGTGGACCTGGATTTTACAATGGCCCAATTTCACAATTAGATGCGTTAGATCAGTATCAAATTGTGCATTTACTGTTGCATCCGAAGAATTGGAGATCGAGTTTTTATTGGAACACCTACGAAAACAGTAAACGCTTTTTTGAAGGTTTAAAATATTAACTTTGTCGACTTAATTAACGAAATCGTTATCAATGCGTAAATTATTACTAGTCAGTTCAAATACGATTCATACCTATAAGTATTTGCAATTAGTTGAAGACTATTTTGATGATATTTTGTTGATAACTGATGAGAAATCAGCTGTTTACAATTATCCAACAATTGAATTAAGTTTTAATCTTAAGGTCAAGAATTTATTTTCAACTGTTAAACAAATAAAAAAGCAGATAGTTGATTTTCAACCCACTGTTATACATATTCATCAAGCGAATAGTTATGCTTTTTATGCATTGTTGGCGAGTAGAAAAACAAAAATCCCAACTATTTTGACGGCATGGGGAAGTGATATACTCGTTATTCCGAAAAGCAATTTTCTCTTGAAAAAAATGGTTCAGTTTAATTTGAAAACTGCAGATTTTCTCACTTCCGATTCTACCTTTATGGCAGCTGAGATGAAAATATTAGCACCCTCAATCAAGGAAATTTTAATAGCAAATTTTGGTATTGATGTAACGCCAATTAACTGTCCAAAAGAGAATATTGTTTATTCCAATCGTTTGCATAAAAAATTGTATCGCGTCGATAAAATTATTGAAGCGTTTGCTCGCTTTAAACAGAACAACGAACGAAAAGACTGGCGTTTGGTAGTTGCCGCAACGGGTACTGAAACAGAGAGTTTAAAAGACAAAACGAATGAATTGGGTTTAATCGATGACGTTGAATTTGTTGGATGGATTCAAAAGGAAGACAACGAACAATGGTATTCAAAGGCTAAAATTTGGGTTTCAATTCCTGAATCGGATGCAACTTCGATTAGTTTGCTCGAAGCAATGGCGTGTGGAAGTATTCCTGTTGTTTCTGATTTACCTGCAAATCGCGAATGGATACAATCAGGTGTCAATGGAATCGTGGTGGAAGATTTGGAAAGTGATTTTATTTCAGATGCACTTTTGTTGAATCAAACAGAAGCAATAGAACTGAATAAGCAACGAATTGAAAAAGATGGCACCAAAGAAGCGAATCGTGAAAAGTTTCTTCAACTCTATCAAACAATTATCGGGCAATGATCAAAGTTTGCCACATAACAAGTGTTCACAGTTGGAATGACACGCGTATCTTTTTCAAAGAATGCGTGACATTGGCAAAGAATGGTTATTCAGTTTCCTTAGTTGCTCCCAATGCCGAAAATCAAATTGTTAAAAACGTTCAAGTAATAGGTGTTGAAAATCAGCGTAAAAGCAGATTGTTTAGAGCAACGATTGTTGCTTTTCGTGTGTTAAGAAAAGCCTTAAAAACAAAATCGAAAATTTATCATTTTCATGACCCTGAACTAATTTGGGTTGGATTAATCTTGCGATTATTCGGAAAAAAAGTCATTTTTGATGTTCATGAAAATGTGAAAGCACAAATAACCGATAAAAAATGGTTGAAATTTCCTAAGCTCACCATTGGAATTTATTCACTTTTTGAATGGTTATCGGCAAAACTATTTTACATTGTTATTGCCGAAGATTCGTATGAAGGACTCTATCTTGGAAAGTCCAAATCGATAACAAAAGTGTTGAATTTCCCAGTGATTGATTCGCTCTCGGTGTATCGCATTCCATCTAATCAAAAAACGGAAAATGGCATTTTATATGTTGGTTTAGTTTCAGAAGCAAGAGGAATTGTCGAGATAATTCGAGCCCTAGAATTACTAAAAAAGAAGAACATTCAGTACACTTTTCACTGTATAGGACCAATTTCGGAAGAGGTTCGAATAAAAATTGAGCAATTGCCCGAATATAGAAACGTAAAAGAATCCATCGTTTTTTATGGAAGATTGCCAGTTGACCAAGCCTATGTTTACGCCGAAAAGTCAAAAGTTGCATTGTCAATTCTTCATCCGGTGCCAAATTATATACGCTCCTATTCAACAAAAATCTTTGAATACATGGCAATTGGTATTCCGTTAATTGTTTCTGATTTTAAGTTGTATGAATTTGTAAAAGAGAAAGAAATTGGCTTTTTGGTTGATCCCTTGAATCCGATTGAAATTGCGAATCAAATTGAGCGGATTTTAACAAATGAAGAAAATATCGAGAAAATCATAAATGCTGCCATTTCTGAGGTATCTGCGAATTATTCATGGGAATCTCAAGCAGAAAACTTACTTGAACTTTATAAAACTATTCGCTAAAATCGTGGAGAAACTGTTGAACTATATACGTGTCAATTACCTCGAGTTAATCTTGGCAGGATTCTTTTTCGTGTTAATTAATGCGTCAAAGCTTGCTGGTCCGTATATTTTATTGATGGTTCTTGTCATCATTATAAATTATGTACGCAAAACAATCACCTTTCAATTAAACAAATTCAGTTTACTATTTGCCATGTTGTATTGCGCTTACGCGATTGGAATCATTTGGACCGAAAACATGGATCAAGCATCAAAGTACCTTGAAAACAAAGCTGTTTTTATACTTTTTCCATTTTTATTTTCCTTTCGTAAACCGACTGGGTTTGCAATGAAGCCAGTTTATTGGGGATTGATTTTGGCGACCTTAGTGTCTTTTGGGTATGGAATTTACATTGGTATTCCTTGTTACATTCAGCATTTTTCTTTCCCATATTGCTTTTTGAAAAGTCATTTATCACCTCACATGCATCCAACGTATATGAGTGTGTTTGCCTTGCTATCAATGTTTTCTGCTTATTTTCTCTACAAAGAAGGATCGGTCAAACGCGTGAGCTTCTTCGGCTTGATTGGCGTTTTGGTGCTGTATACCTTATTGTTAATGTCATTAGCAGGCTTACTTTCGATTTTAGTAGTTGGAGCTATCTTGTTTTTAGTGTATTTGAAAAACAGATTTTCTGTCAAAGTTATGGTCGGTTTTACACTGGTTGCAATCGGTTTTTTGGTCGTACTCATTTTCAAAACGCCTTTCATTCGAGATGATATCAATGAAACAGCTCGAACAACTGAACGTTATTTTGAATCACCAGAAAAATTCATTCAGCAATTAAGTGAATCACCATCAAGTTCCGAAACACGCTTGGTGATGTGGTCAATTACATGTGAAGAAATTGCGGCTCATCCGTTCGGTGTTGGTACTGGAAATGTAGATATTTATTTGGGTAAAAATATTCGTTCCAAAGGAAATCCGACATTTGCTGATAAGCAATACAATCCGCATAATCAATTTTTACAAACCCAGCTAGAGATTGGAGTTTTTGGTTTAATCATTTTACTTTTGATCACTTTCGGCGGAGTAGTTTACAGTGTGAAAAAGCGATCTGTTTTGTTGATTGTTTTGTTTTCAAGTTTACTGCTAAATTCTCTTTTTGAATCCATGCTTCAATTGCAAGCCGGAATCATCTTCTACTTGTTTTTCTTTCTGCTTGTTGAAATAGACCAGAACAGTAAAACTGCGACAAAATAGCAGGTCCTATTTTCGAGCTCAAACAGGTTGTTTCATCTACGTTTCAGTTTCAGAATTAACCGATTTTTTTATTAATTTTGCGCCAATGGAACAGTTTATAAAAGATCGAATAGAAGAAATTGCTTTCGTACAAGTAGGCATTGACGATAAGCTTTGGACGGATAGAATTTTAGATTCAATTACAATCGTTGAGTTGATTGTTGAATTGGAAGGAGAATACGGTATTGAAATTCCAATGGTTGATGTTGTTGAAGAAAACTTCAATTCTGTTCGCTTGATCATGGCGTACATAGAAAGATTAAAGGCTTGAGGAATATCCTAAAATATCATTTTACTGCTTTACTACTTGCCTTCGTTGTTTCTTTGGGTTCAATTATTTTTCTGACCCAAACTGTTTTAAAAATTGAAAACCCAAAGGTTAAAACGATTTCTAACACGAAAACAGGTATAGATTCATACACCTATTCGTTGAAAGACGGTGTGAATGCAGAACACAATTTGTTTTTGTCTTTGCGAGAAAAAAAAGGCGTGACCTTGCTTGGTTCTTCTGAATTAACCTCAAAATCAGAATATATTCCACACATTTTCGTTACAAATAACCTCAATTTAAGAGTAAGTAGTTTCGGACATGCGTATATTCAGTCTTATGCCATGTACGCTGCCTTATTAGGTTATCGAAATGAAGTGAAAAACGCAAATATTTGCATTATTGTAAGTCCAGGTTGGTTTGATACAGATGGAACGAATATCGAAGCATTTTTAGAATTTGCAACCCCGAATCTGTTAGAGCGAATTATCAAGGATGAAGGTATCACGCTTGCAGAAAAGAAGGGAATTGGAAATTATTTGCACCGAAACAAGTATTTGATCGCCAGTCCAGGAAGAAGAATAAATTACTTTATTAATTTGTTTGAATATCACGGTTTTCCGATTCTCAACGATTATTTTAGAAACAGAAAAAGTGAATTCGCTACTATTCAATATCCGGAATCGAACATTACACTACCATCTCAAAAAACGGTAAATGTTAATTGGGAAAAGAAATTCAGTGAGTTGGAAGAACAATTTGCGAACAATGTGCATTCCAATAAAATGTTCATTAACGATGAATATTATGAGGAATACTTGAAAAAAGACTATAAGCATGCTGAATTTTCGGTTTTAAAGTCGGACAATCAAGAATTGAATGATCTCTATTTGTTAGTAGATTATCTTAAGAAAAATGGCGCAAATGTTTCGATAATCATTCAAAATTTGAATCCGTATCATTATGAAAAATTGGAGAGATTTAATCCGATTTTAACAAAAATGACCAATTACTTAGACAAAAATGATGTTCCATATTTGAATATGTTTACAGCAGATTCAAAGGATTACGTTCCTGGTACCTTGGATGATATTATGCATACAGGTCACTTGGGATGGATGAAAATAAATAAATTTTTAGTGGACACTTATGGAGAGAAAAAATAGATTTCTATACAATGTATTGCTGTATACCTTGTTGATAGTAGGTTATTTTCTAATCTACGTTGTCAATATTGAGGAGCTTGTTTATCCAAACCAAAACATCGAAACAAAATCAAAAGTGGATTTTGTCTATCAACAATTTTAATCTTTGGAAATTTGATATTTACGACAGACATAAGTCCATTTTTAGAATTGCACAACACCTTGCCTTTTGCAAATGGTCAGTTTTATGTATTCCTCTTTATGCTAGTTGGTCTCGGACTGCTGTTAAAAGCTGGGTTTTCAAATTCGGTAAAAGCCTATAGCTATTTTCTAGCTGGAATTTCCTTCGTCTATTTGTTGCTATTATTTCCAAAACCATTGCATTTCATTGCGTTTATTGGGTATGGATTTTTCTTGTTTAAGTTCTTTTCAAAGAAACACAATTGGAAAGGTGCTAAAATCATCATTCTATATGTTTTGCCGCTTTTTTTAATGAAGTTGTTCAATGTGTTACCAAGTTTTAAGCTTTCCATTCAGTCTATTTTTCAGATTGCTGGTTTATCCTACGCATCGTTTAAAATGCTTCAAATTCATTTCGATGAAGCAAATCGAAAAGAGATTTCGTTCATTTCGTATTTTACATTCCTGGCGTTTCCTCCAACACTTTTAATTGGCCCAATTGATCGCTATGAGCGTTTCGAAAAGAACGTTGATTTAGGATTTAGCAGTATTAATTCGGCTAATTTCCTGAAAGGAATGGATTTCCTAGTAACAGGACTTTTGTTCAAATACATCCTTGCAACTGCCTTAAATAGTTTATTGCTTACGCATCTAGATCAGTTCCATGGCGTCATCTATTATTTGGTTGACATGTATGGATATTTGGTGTATTTATTCTTTGATTTTGCGGGTTATTCGTTGTTAGCCATGGCGTTTGGATATTTTTTAGGTATTCAGGTTCCACGAAATTTTGACAAACCTTTTCTTGCTCAAAATCCGAAAGAGTTTTGGCAACGTTGGCATAAATCATTGGGAGATTGGTTAAACGATTATTTCTTCAAACCGATATTTAAAAATTTCACGAGTAAAAAACGCTTTAACACGTCCATTCAACGTCAAAGTGTAGCCTTGTTCTTAACCTTTACATTAATGGGTTTTTGGAATGGTTTTGAACTGCATTATGTCGCATCAGGTATGCTTTTCGGATTGTACTCGGTAATCCACAATTATTACAATTATCGCTGTAAAAAAGAAGGCCGTGATGTTTTATTTGGTAATTTGAACCCGCAATTCGTCAAGGTTTTATCGATTTTCATGCTGGTGAATGCAGTTGCCGTTTCAATCTATATTTTTAGCGGAAAGTTGTTTTAAGCCGAAAATCAGTTGATGTTAAACCTTACAGGAGTAATAAGGAATTATGAAGTATTCATTTGAAGATAATAAGCTGATTGAATCCGATGTTGAAAAGGATAAAATTGCGCTTGTTGGAAGTGATTTTTCTTGGTCATGGGGAGATTTCGAAATGGAAGTAAATAAATTACTGCTGTTGTTGAATGAATTGAATCTTCCAAAAAGTCATCCTGTAATCATTTACGGTCATAAACAAGCACACATCATCGCAGCGAAAACAGCTTTAATGCTTTATGGAGCTGTTTATGTTCCAGCAGATGTTATTTTTCCTTTTGAGCGCATCCAAATGATGAAAGAGGAATGCAAGGCGCAAGTTTTAATCAACTGTACGACAGACGAAACAATTAACGAGTTATTCGATTGTGTTATTCAAGCTCCATCTATAACGTGTATTAAGCAGCAAGGAAAGATCGATTTTGAATTGAAAAATCCGCTAGAACCAGCGAATAAGATCAATTATATCCTCTTTACGTCTGGAACAACTGGTCGTCCGAAAGGTGTGCCAATTGCACGTAAAGGAATTGTCGAATTTTCACAATGGATTTCAAACGATTTTTCGATTGATTCAACGGATGTTTTGCTCAATGTTTCTTCCTTAAGCTTTGATTTTGCATCATTTGATGAATTTTTGTTTTTGCGTTTAGGGGCAACGCTCGTCTCAGTTACCTCTGATGAGTTAAAGGATCAAACAGGTTTAATTGATAAAATTCTTGCGCATAAAGTGAGTGTTTGGATTTCGACTCCAAGTCTCGTATATCTCTATTTGAGAGATCCGCGTTTCACAGAAGAACATTTGCCGAATCTACATTCTTTTGTTTTCGCAGGTGAAGCTTTACCAGTAAAAACCTATCAGGAATTAGCAAAGCGTTTTCCTTCTGCAGCTATTTGGAATGCGTATGGTCCGTCTGAAGCAACAAATTTAACAACATCGGTACGCTTGACTGATTCAATCATCGAGAAGCACAATGCCATGCCAATTGGATATCCGAAACCAAATTCGAAAATCATTCTATTAAATGAAGACGAAGAAGGAGTAGGTGAAATTTGTATTCAGGGTGAACATTTGTCTCCGGGATATTTGAACAATGAAGAATTGAACCAAGCTAAATTTATCACTTATGAAAACGAGCGAATTTATTTAACTGGAGATCAAGGTTATTACAAAGACGGCTTAATTTTTTATGCAGGTAGAAACGATGAAATGGTGAAATTCCATGGATATCGCATCGAATTAGAAGATATTTCCTCTACGCTTAAAACATTCGAATCAATTGAAAATGCAAGTACGATTGGTCTAAAAAG
>JBDKHH010000200.1:0-16760 GCA_039797785.1 Bacteroidota bacterium
AGCCTGTCCACGTGAAACTTGTTCCTGTTCCAGTTGTTGTTCCCCCTAAAGAACTTGTTAGTGTCCATGTACCCAAACTAGGTAAACCAGACAATGCCACTGAACCGGTTGAAACCAAACACGTTGGTTGAGTTATTGCCCCAACAACTGGAGCAGTCGGTGTTACAGGCTGAGTATTTATTGAAGCACTTGAAGAAACAGGCGAAACACAACCACTAGCATTTGTAACTGTAAACGTATACGCGTTACCAGCTGGTAAATTTGTGAAAACTGCCGTTGTTCCAGATCCAGTTTGGGTCAATCCTCCTGGCGAAGCAGAAAGTGTCCAACTTCCAACTGAAGGCAAACCACTTAACGCAACGGATCCAGTCGCTACAGAACATGTTGGCTGAGTGATTGTTCCAACAACAGGAGCAGTTGGAGTATACACACTAATTGCTGCATTGGCAGATGCAATAGACGTACAACCAGAAGCATTGACTATTGTAAATGTATACGTTGTGTTTGGCGATAAGCCTGTAAATGTTGTTGTTGTTCCAGTGCCAGTTGAAGTTAAACCACCTGGATTCGATGTAATTGTCCATGTTCCAGAAGATGGTAATCCAGATAAATCAACACTTCCCGTTGGAGACAAGCATGAAGGTTGCGTTATTGTACCAACAATAGGAGCTGTTGGATTCGACGGAATTGCACTTACAACTGCATTTGATGATGCTACCGAAGTACATCCAGCTGCATTCGTAACAGTGAATGTATATGTAGTAGATGGATTTAAAGCACTAAAATTGGTGGTTGTTCCGCTTCCTGTTAATGTTGCTCCTCCAGGACTAGCAGTAACAGTCCAAGACCCAGTTGAAGGCAAGTTAGACAAAGCAACTGTTCCTGTTGGAGTTGTACACGTAGGCTGAGTGATTGTTCCGATCGTTGGCGCAGGCGGGTCAATACAAGAAACGGTGGTAAAACTTCCAGCTTCTAAATAAACAACCGCATCATACGCCGCATCACTAACATCCGTAATCATCAATTTAATATGATATGTTTGACCAGGCGTTAAACCCGTTTGTTCGGCAGTTAAAATAACCGTGTTTCCATTTAATTCGGTTCCATCAATGGTTCCTAAATATTCAGGAGAAGGTGAATTTTGAACCCAAGCTGGATTCGCTGCAAGACAATTTGCCGCAGAAGGAGCTCCTCCACTTGACCCTACTGTTCCACCATTTACAGAATTGATGGATACTTCAGAACCATTCGCCAAACGTGCTATGTTTCGTGCATTGTTAGTGAATCCTTGTCCACCAGCAATCCCAGGACCACTGATCAAAAATCCGAATTTATCATTGTACGATGAACATTGATAATTGATAAAACCTGAGTTATCCGTATATTCCTCTGAACCAAAAATGTATCTGAATTGAACGACCGTTGAAACGGGAACGAAATCGAATTCTAAGATTGGGGCATTGTAATAATTGCTGCTTCCTGCCAATACATCAAGATCGTTAATTAAAACCCCACACGTTCCTGTTTGGCGAACTTCTCCCGGTGTGCAAGAAACATAACCTGTACTCATTTGTCCAGCAGCTTGTGGATTTGAACCAAGTGTTAAAGGAATATCTGTTGTGTTACCCGTAGTTAAAACAACACCTGAAGAAAATCCCATTTGGGCCAAGGTTGTTGTTGCAGTTGAAAAATAACCTACTTGGTATTTACTCGCATTGTTGTACACTCCAGAAAAAGTAACGTTTGAAATAGTCGTTCCACTTCCAGAAGGAACAAGTACACCATTTACCAGTTGATTGGTCGTATACAGTGTGTTGTTAATTGTGATTTGGGCAGAAACATCTGTACAGAAAACCGTTAAGGCAATTAAAGCAAAAATTCGTATCATAGTTAGCATTTTTACCCCGAACAACTGTTACCAGAATCGGGTGAAATGTAAAACTATAAAAGTGTTAACTAAGCGTAAAATCTTTGTTACCTAACGCTAAAAAGAGCCGTATAACGTTAGTTTTTGAGGTGAACGGATAGATTCTTGAAGTGAACAGTTAGCTTGGTATTAAGCTTAATCTCCGTACATCATCAAGTACGACTTCAAGAAAGGCATCAATTCTCCGTTCAATACTTTGTCAGGATCATTCACGGTATAATCTGTTCGGTGATCTTTTACACGACGGTCATCTAGCACATAACTGCGAATTTGAGAACCCCATTCGATTTTCTTTTTACCCGCTTCAATTTGATCACGTGATTCGCGTCTTTTACGTAATTCAAGTTCATACAATTGAGAACGTAATAATTGCATTGCTTTTTCACGGTTTCCTAATTGAGAACGTGTTTCTGTATTTTCAATAACAATTCCAGTTGGGGCGTGTTTCAAACGAACACCTGTCTCTACTTTGTTGACATTTTGTCCACCAGCACCACCTGAACGGAAGGTATCCCAAGAAATATCAGCAGGATTAATGTAAATTTCAATCGTATCATCAACAGATGGATAAACATACACTGAAACGAATGAAGTCATTCGTTTACCTTGAGCATTGTATGGTGAAACGCGCACCAAACGGTGAATACCATTTTCGCCTTTCAAATATCCATGAGCGAATTCACCTTCAATTTCAAGCGTAACTGTTTTTACACCAGCCACATCACCTTCTTGGAAGTTCAATTCTTTTACTTTGTATCCATTTTTCTCGGCAAACATCAAGTACATACGCATAAGCATTCCAGCCCAGTCACATGCTTCTGTTCCACCAGCTCCAGCTGTAATTTGCAAAATCGCACTCAAAGCATCTTCTTCGCCAGAAAGCATGTTTTTCAACTCAAGCTCTTCAACTTGGTTAACTAGCTCCACATAACTTTCATCTACTTCTGATTCTTCAGCTGCACCTTCTTTCACAAATTCGATTAACACCTCAATGTCATCATAAACAGCTTTTAGTTTATCGTAGTTTTCAATCCAGAATTTTAATGTTCGAATGGATTTCATTTTCACTTCCGCTTCTTTTGGGTTATCCCAGAAATTAGGGTCTTGTGATTTCAATTCCTCTTCTTTCAATTGCATGCGTTTTTCACTTATTTTCAAATAAGCTGCGATCGCTTCAATTCTGCCTAAAATGTCTTTTAATTGATCTTGATTTACCATGATGGTGCAAAAGTAGTAAAAAGGCGTTAAAAAATGTATCCTTCTGAAAAGCAGTTAAACAGAAACGGTGAATAAACGGTTCAAAAAAAGTTAAACAAATAATACAAAAGTTACATTGATAACATGGGAAAAATTATACATTTGTCTCAAAAAATTACAGATAATGAACGTTCCACAAAATTTAAAATACACTAAAGACCACGAGTGGGTAAGTGTTGATGGCGATATCGCAACTATTGGTATTACTGATTTCGCTCAAAGCGAGCTTGGTGACATCGTTTACGTTGAAATTGAAACTGAAGGTGAAACATTGGATCAAGAAGAAGTTTTTGGTTCTGTTGAAGCGGTAAAAACAGTTTCTGACTTGTTTATGCCAATTAGTGGAGAAATTATTGAGTTCAATGGTGATTTAGACAAAGATCCTGAATTAGTAAATTCTGATCCATACGGAAAAGGTTGGATGATCAAAGTTAAAATGACAAATGCTTCTGAAGTTGATGGTTTATTAGATGCAGCTGGATATACTGCATTAGTAGGTTAATCAATATACAATACATTTAAAATCCTTCGGTCGTTTGATTGAAGGATTTTTTTTTACATTTAACTTATGAAAATACTATCGACCTTTTTACTTTGCTTCACGTTTGCTTTTAGCCTTTTTGGCAAAGGTGATTTAATTACAATTCGACTGATTGACCCTGTTCAAGAAATTTATCTTGAGGATGTGGAGATTTACACCGCTCAAAATCATGTATTAATTGGCAAGACCAATGAAAGCGGAAACTTTTCAATTGGCGAAAACTATTTTAACACAACCTTAGAGTTTGTAAAAAAGGGATACAAATCCAGAAATTCTGCTGTTTCTTCAAAATCAAAAGATGTTGAAATTAGCTTAGAAATGTTGGATGAAACGAAGACAGCTTTTGATAATGCCATGAAATTTATCCCAACGGATTCATTGACTGATATCGTACAATTTCCGGATAAAGAAGCCTATTTCAAAGACACAACAAAAAGAGAAATCTCAATGTTCTTGATGCACAATCTTAGATACCCAGAATACGCCCTTGAACACAATATTATGGGAAAGGTGTATATGAAATTTGTGGTTGAAAAGGACGGAACCGTCTCCAATGTGCAAGTCGTTAAAGGTGTTTCAGCCTGTTTGGATAAAGAATCTATCGAGGTTGTGTCATTATTTCCAAAATGGGTACCTGGAGAAAAAGATGGAGTTCCTGTGCGAAGTTTCTTTATGCTACCGATTAATTATTACGTAGAATAAACTCTTACTATGAAAATTACACTTTTCTTATTGCTACTTCTTTGTCAAAGTACTGCCTTCTCTCAGGAAGACACGCTTGTATATGAAAATCCATCACCTGAACCTGAATTTCCGGGAGGATTTGATTCGCTTATGGTTTGGATTCAACAAGATTTAGTTGCAGATGAAGAACGTTATGCGAACATGGGGGAATTCTGCTTTACACATGTATTTTTGGATTTTATAGTGGAGAAAGATGGCACGATCTCAAATGTGAAAGCACACAATAAATGCAATACTGATTTAAGTTATTACATCGAATTATTTGAACGAAGCCCAAAATGGACACCTGGACAATACAGAGGAAAAGTTGTTCGATGTCGTTATCGTTTGCCACTCACGATTGAAAACCAGTAAATTGAGAATTCTGTTTTTCATAGCATTTTTCACCTTCTTTTCTGCAAGCGCACAGCAGGATACAACCGTATATTCCTATGTTGATCAAGAAGCTGAATTTCCGGGAGGTGTTGCCGCGATGATGGCTTGGGTACAAAAGAACCTGATTTATCCTTCAGACGCTATAGAACATAGTTTAACTGATTCACGAACCTATATATCTTTCATTGTAGAATCAAATGGTACTTTAAGTCAAATTATAATTAATTCGAAATGTGAGTCTTGCAAAAAATCAATATTGACTTTAATGCAAAATTCTCCAAACTGGATTCCCGCCGTTTTAAACGGAAATTATGTTCGATCAAGGTTTATTTTGCCCTTAAATATTTGTTTAGAATAAATTCAAATCTTCAATTCAAAGTACTATTTCTTAATCTACTCAATAACTCGATGTCGCGCCACCAATGTTTTCAATTGGGTGCCAAGTCGTTTTAATTTCTTGAAGATCTGAAACAAAATGTAATCCTTGTGCGTCCGTTTTTGCCCAATGGTTGGAATAAGCAAACACACGTTTCACATTCAATACTGCATTTTCCTGAATTTCTTTCAATGCCGCGGCATCATTTCCTCCGTAAACTAGGGCATTCACATCCATGTGTGTTGACAAAGTTGGATTCATTTCTTTGTTCGACCCAGTTAGAATATTAATTACTCCACCAGGTACATCCGAAGAGTTCACCACTTCCGCGAACGTTACAGCGCATAATGGAAGATGTTCAGCTGCCAACACAACAACTGTGTTTCCACCACAAATTGCTGGTAAAACCAATGAAACTAATCCAATCAATGAGGAGTTTTCAGGAGCTACAACTCCAACAATACCCATCGGTTCAGCAACCGAAAAGTTGAAATGAGAAGATGCTACTGGATTCACAGAACTTACAATCGCTTGGTATTTATCACACCAACCTGCGTAATACACAATTCGATCAATTGCCACATTCACTTCCTCTTCAGCAGCTTTCTTCGTTGAACCTTGCAAGATCAATTCTTCAATGAATTGTGATCTACGTCCTTCCAACATTTCAGCGATGCGGTACAAAATCTGTCCACGATTAAATGCTGCGCGCTCAGACCAACCACCAAATGCTTTACGAGCCGCAGAGACTGCGTTACGCACATCTTTTCGTGACGATAAGCAAATATTACCAAGTGCTTTTCCAGCTTTGTTCACAGGCGTGTAATAACGTCCAGATTCCGTGCGCGGAAATTGACCACCGATGTAAATTTTATATGTTTTTAGAACTTCCAATCTTTCCATGATTTTTAATCTTCAATTTCGTTCAATTCTGCAATCAAACACTCTATTTCTTCCAAAGGATTAAACCAATTTCACGTATGAACTCAATCCATGCAATCCACCTTCTCTTCCGAAGCCACTTTCTTTGTAACCACCAAATGGAGAAGTTGGGTCGAATTTATTGTAGGTATTTGCCCAAATAACTCCTGCTCGTAATTTCGTTGTTAAATTGAAAATACGTGAACCTTTGTCTGTCCAAACACCTGCAGCTAATCCAAACGGTGTGTTATTTGCCTTTTGAATGACTTCATCCACTGTTCTAAACGTTTGAATCGTCAAAACAGGTCCAAAAATCTCTTCTTGTGCAATAACATTTGACTGAGCGACATTTGTAAACAAGGTCGGTGGACAATAGAATCCATTTTTCGGAATAGAACATGAAGGCTGATACATTTCTGCACCTTCCTGTTTACCAATTTTTATATATTTATTAATCGCTTCTAACTGTTTCTTAGAATTAATTGCTCCAATATCTGTGTTCTTATCCAATGGATTTCCTAGATACAGTGAATTCAAACGATCTTTCAATTTTGCAATCACGTTATCCGCAACATTTTCTTGCACGAACAAACGTGATCCAGCGCAACAAACATGACCTTGATTAAAGAAAATTCCATTGATAATTCCTTCAACTGCTTGATCAATTGGTGCATCATCAAAAATGATATTGGCCGATTTACCACCCAATTCCAAAGTCAATTTTTTACCCGTTCCAGCAACAGCTTTTTGAATCATTTTCCCAACGTTCGTTGAACCCGTAAATGCAATTTTATCGACATCTGTATGGTTCACAATTGCTGCGCCTGTATCACCAAAACCGGTCACAATATTTACAACACCAGCTGGTAAACCAGAAGCCTCAATGATTTCAGCCAATTTCAAAGCTGTTAACGGTGTTGTTTCAGCAGGCTTTAATACAACTGTATTTCCAGCAGCTAAGGCAGGTGCGATTTTCCATGCCGCCATTAACAAAGGGAAATTCCACGGAATAATTTGTCCAGCAACACCGATTGATTCCACTTTGCGATTTGGAAAGGCATACTCCAATTTATCAGCCCAACCAGCGTAATAAAAGAAATGATTGCATGCCAATGGAACATCAATATCGCGCGATTCACGGATTGTTTTTCCAGCATCCAATGTTTCAATTACTGCCAATTCTCTTGCGCGTTCTTGCATCAAGCGTGCAATGCGGTAAATGTATTTCGCACGCTCGGCAGCTGGCATTACAGACCAAACTTCCGTATACGCTTTGCGTGCTGCTTTTACAGCCAAATCAACATCTTTCTCATTTCCATACGCTACTTCAGAAAGCACTTCTTCGTTTGCAGGATTCATTGTTTGAAAATACTTACCTGATGATGGTTTCACCCATTTTCCATCGATAAATAAATCGTATTGCTTTTTAAGTTGAATATGTGAAGTACCTTCCAAGGATGGAGCATACTCCCATTCTACAACTGGTATATTTTTTTTCGTTGCCATTTCTTAGTCAATTGAAAAATAATCAGATGATTGATAAACGCCTGTTTCCGCTTTCATGATTTGCATCAAAACGTCATTTGCCAAACTACTTGCTCCAAAACGGAACCATTCGTTTGTCAGCCAAGCCGAACCTAAAACTTCTTTCACCATTACAAGATTGTGCAAAGCAAGTTTAGACGTTGAAATTCCACCAGCAGGTTTCATTCCGATCATTATTCCTGTTTTATCGTAATAATCTTTGATTGCCATCAACATCGTATAGGTCACTTGCATCGTTGCTGCTGGTTGAATTTTACCCGTTGATGTTTTGATGAAATCAGCACCAGCATAAATTGCCAAATCACTCGCTTTACGCACATTGTCTAGCGTTGCTAATTCACCCGTTTCAAGGATTACTTTCAAACGTGCTTTACCGCAAGCTTCTTTAATCATTGCAATTTCATCGAAGACGTAATTGTATTCTCCAGAAAGGAATTTACCTCTTGAAATCACCATATCAATTTCATCAGCACCTTCATCCACTGCGAATTTTGTGTCGGTAATTTTCACTTCTAAAGGCGCTTGTCCACTCGGAAAAGCAGTAGAAACAGATGCCACATTCACACCTGACCCAGCAACTTCTTTCTTCGCGATTTTCACCATTGATGGATAGACGCAAACAGCAGCAACAGTTGGTAATCCTGGCAATACATCATGCAGATGTTGTGCTTTGTAGCACATTTGTTTTACTTTTCCAGGGGTATCTTTTCCTTCCAAAGTAGTAAGATCAATCATGTTCAAGGCCATTTTCAGACCTTGCATTTTACTTGCATCTTTAATACTTCGTGTTTGGAAACGAGCAACTCTTTCTTCTACCCCAACCTTATCAACGGCCGGAGAGTTCAAATACTCAAGTTGAAATCGATTTTTTTTGTCTTGGTTTTTCTTCATGAACAAGCAATTTCCTTGCGTTTCAAATATACAAAATAGCAGTGAATAAAAAAGGCCCCTAAATAGGAGCCTTTATTAATTTTATCTTAAGAATTACAGCTGACCATCAGAATGGTAAACTCCATTTTTAAATACTCTTACTTTCAATAAGATTCCGTCACGGTCATATTCATAAACTTTACCTTCCCAAAGAAGTCCGTTTTTGAATGTTCCATCTTGCCAGATCTCATCATTGTTATTGTACACTTTGTTATATCCGTTTGGTTGGAATTTCGCACCTTTAGTTCTAGGAGCAGCAACTTTCGGTGCTGTTTCTTTCGAAGCCCCTGGATTTGCAACTTTCACTGCTGGGCTCACCATCTCACGTTGTTCTGATTTCTCAACTTGACCATCAGCACCGTAGAAAATAACTTCTTTGATATCACCATTTTCAAAATAGCGTACAGCTTTACCTGTTGGCTTACCGTTGTTTGAAGTGTATTCAAATTCCAATTGACCATTCGGGTAGTAATTTTTCACTGTCCCTTGCTCGTTACCTTGATCATTGTAATTTGCCTCGTACTTCAATTTACCATTTTCATGGTATCTTTTTAACGAATCTTGATAATGATTACGAACAAATGAACCAACCTCAATAGGTTTACCATTCGGATAATACTTAACGTATTCACCTTGTGGACGATTGTTCACATATTCACCTTTCAATTTTGGAGTAGCCCCATCATTGTGGTATTTGATCCAAATTCCTTCTTTACGATCATCTTTGTAGACACCTTCTTCGACTTTACCATCAGCTGGATACCCTTCAGAAGGACGGTCTTTACCGAAGTAAATCCATTTTCCTTGCTTTTTTCCTTGCGTATCTTTTTGATTGATTTTATCGTCTTGACTATGTTCAGCATGAGCTAGAGGTGTTAACAACACCCCAAAGAAAATCAGGCTTAAAAATAATTTTCCGACCATAATAAACGTTATATAGTATTAGCAGATTTGATGCAATGTACAAAATTATAAGTTTGACATATTAAGCGCACATACATTATTCGTCAAACTACGTATTTTCTTCGATAAAAATTCAAAAACTACTTACTAAGCGATTAATAAGGATGTATCGACATTTTCCATCATAACCTTCACTAATTCAGTAGTTCCATATTTCTCTTTCCATCCCCAATCGTTTCTTGCAGCTGAATCATCAATTGATTTCGGCCATGAATCAGCAATTGCTTGACGGAAATCTGGTGCATAATTGATTGTGAATGAAGGATCAATTTTCTGAATTTCTTCCGTTAATTGCGCCGGCGTAAAGCTACATCCCGATAAATTATACGCTGATCGAACTTTAATTGACTCTTTTGGAGCTGACATTAATTCCAAGGTTCCGCGAATTGCATCTTCCATAAACATCATCGGCAAGGCTGTATTCTCACTCAAGAAACACGTAAATGGCTTTTTCAATTTAGCTTGATAGAAAATATCCACAGCATAATCTGTTGTTCCACCGCCAGGCAATGAAGTATACGAAATCAATCCTGGGTAACGAATACTGCGCACATCTACACCAAATTTATTGAAGTAATATTCACACCAACGCTCACCCGATTGTTTTGAAATTCCATAAACAGTTGAAGGCTCCATCACAGTGTATTGAGGCGTATTTTCTCTTGGAGTTGTTGGTCCAAAAACCGCAATTGAACTTGGCCAAAAAATCTTTGAAACATGTCCTTCTTTCGCTAAATCCAAAATCGTAAACAATCCTTCCATGTTCAATTTCCAAGCAAAATCAGGATTTTTTTCTGCAGTTGCTGACAACAATGCTGCAAGCAAATAAACCGTCTTGATTTCATTGTCAATAATGAACTGTCGAACCAATTCGCGATCCAAAATATCCATTTTTTGGTATGGACCATTGTTTAGAACGTCTGGGCATTCATCCCGTAAATCTGCAGCATATACATTTTCTGCACCTTCTCGCTTGCGCAATTCAAGAACTAACTCAGTTCCGATTTGTCCACATGCTCCAATAATTATCGTTTTAGCCATCTGTGAAATCAACTTATGTGACAAAGTTAAAATTTGCAGAAGATTCAAAACCACTTTTCAAAAAAAATATTGAAAAAATCAAAATCATGATTATAATCATTTTTTACGCTAGTTAACCGTTTTATTTTTGCCTCAACTCTGACAACAATGTGGATAGAATTAACCGTGCTTTTAAAACACATGATCAAGCGTAATCCGGAATGATTAACGTTTAATAATTCTATTTTATACAATCTTAAAACATTATAATATGCCATTTTATCATAAATTGGGGAAAATTCCTCACAAAAGACATACTGTATTCAGACAAGACAACGGCGAACTGTATCATGAGGAGCTATTCGGAACCGTAGGTTTTGACGGTATGGCAACACTTATGTACCATTTGAATCCACCTACAATCGTTAAGGAATTCAAAGGTCAAAAAAATATCGCTCCAGAAATTGCACTTGATAAACATCTTACTAATCGCAGTTTCAAGGGTTACCAGGTCAATCCTGTCGATGACTATCTTGAAAGTAGAGTGCCGGTTCTTGTAAATTCTGATTGTTACATCGAAATTGCAGCGCCGAAAAAATCAATGACTGATTATTTTTACAAAAATGCCGATGCTGATGAAGTAATCTTTATTCACAAAGGAGGAGGTAAATTATGTACTCAACTTGGAAATATTGATTTCAAATACGGTGATTATCTCGTTATACCTCGTGGAATGGTTTACCAAATGAAATTTAACTCTGAGGACAATAAATTATTTATTGTTCAATCATTCAATCCAGTATACACTCCAAAAAGATACCGAAATCATTTTGGGCAATTAGCCGAACATTCACCATTTTGCGAAAGAGATATTCGTCCTCCTCATGAATTGGAGACACACTCTGAAAAAGGAGATTTTTTGATTCGTATTAAAAAACAAGATGTTTTGTATGATTATGTATACGCAACGCATCCGTTTGATGTTGCTGGATGGGACGGATACAACCATCCATATGCATTTTCAATCCACGATTTTGAACCAATTACCGGACGAGTACATTTACCTCCTCCGATTCACCAGACTTTCGAATCTGCTGGATTTGTGATTTGTTCTTTCGTACCACGCATGTATGATTACCATCCAGATGCAATTCCAGCTCCTTATCACCATAGCAATATCGATTCTGATGAGGTTTTATATTATGTTGATGGTGATTTCATGAGTAGAAATAACATAAAGATTGGACAAATCACTTTGCACCCAGCAGGACTTCCTCATGGCCCACATCCAGGAGCTTTAGAAAGAAGTATCGGTAAAAAATCAACTGAAGAATTAGCTGTAATGGTTGACACTTTTAAGCCCTTAAAACTAACAAAACAAGCGCTTGAATTAGAATTAGAAGACTATTACAAAAGTTGGATAGCAGAATAACACAAATCTGTTATCAGTTACAAAAGATAAGTTTTATCCCTTTCGTTTTTAAAATGAATATTAAAAACATCTAAAATATGAGTAAAGAAGTAAAAAATGTAGAATACGGCCTTGAGAAAATTTTCGAAGGAGCGCAAGATTTCCTTCCATTATTAGGGACCGATTATGTTGAGTTTTACGTTGGTAATGCAAAACAAGCAGCACACTATTATAAAACAGCGTTCGGATTTCAATCATTTGCATACGCAGGATTAGAAACAGGAATGAAAGATCGCGTTTCATACGTGGTTAAACAAGATAAAATTAAGTTGGTTTTAACAACAGCTTTGAACAGCGAATCTCCAATTGGAGAGCATGTTAAAAAACATGGTGACGGTGTAAAAGTTATTGCTCTTTGGGTTGATGACGCTACGAAATCGTGGGAAGAAACAACAAAAAGAGGTGCTGTTTCTTTTATGGAGCCAACTGTTGAGAAAGATGCACACGGTGAAGTTGTTCGTTCAGGAATTTACACATACGGTGAAACTGTTCACATTTTCGTTGAGCGTAAAAATTACAATGGAACATTCTTACCAGGATTCGAAAAATGGGAATCTGACTACAATCCAGAACCAGTTGGTTTAAAATACATCGACCACATGGTAGGAAACGTTGGTTGGGGCGAAATGAATACATGGGTAAAATGGTACGAAGATGTGATGGGATTTGTTAATTTCCTTTCATTTGACGACAAACAAATTCACACTGAATATTCAGCGTTAATGTCAAAAGTAATGTCGAATGGTAACGGACGTATTAAATTCCCTATCAACGAGCCAGCGGAAGGTAAAAAACGTTCTCAAATTGAAGAATACTTAGATTTTTATGAAGGACCAGGCGCACAACATATTGCTGTTGCAACTGATGATATCATTTCAACAGTTACGCAATTGAGAGCAAGAGGAGTTGAATTCTTATCTGCTCCACCGCAAGCATACTATGACGAAATTCCTGCTCGTTTAGGCGTTCACATGGACATGATGAAAGAAGATTTGAAAGTGTTACAAAGTCTTTCAATCATGATAGATGCGGATGAAGAAGGATATTTATTACAAATCTTTACGAAACCGGTTGAAGACCGTCCAACATTGTTCTATGAAATCATCCAACGCATGGGTGCTCGTGGATTCGGTGCAGGAAACTTCAAAGCCTTGTTTGAATCAATCGAAAGAGAACAAGAGAAAAGAGGAACATTATAATAGAGTTAACAACTATAAAAAACCCCGTTCATCCAAGGAAGAGCGGGGTTTTTATATTTCATTTACTACCATTCACCGAAAAATAGCTACATTTCACCTATTCATACTTTAGCACCTTAAATTCAGCTTGTAAGTTTGGTGAAAATTAAGGGATATGAAATAGCCATGTTTGAAAAGCACAATCAAAATTGACTAAATTTTTCAAACTGGCGTATTCCATATGACCATTAAAAAGCAAATTATAGGCATATGAAAAAGGGTAAAAATACAATTGTTATGGACGAAAACATGGAAAAGAACCACCGCAATTCTAAAGTAGTAGGTGGATTAATTGTTATTGCTGCGGGAGTTTTGGTTTTGTTGAATCAAATGGGATTCGCGTTTCCACCGTTCTTATTATCATGGAAAATGATTCTTATTGCAGTAGGTTTTGTGATGTTGATTAAACATAATTTTCAAAAAACAAGTGCTTACGTTTTGATTGCAATTGGAACCGTTTTTATTCTAAATGATTTCTTTCCAAATATTATTGAAACTCGCTTCTTTTGGCCAATCTTAATTATTGGAATTGGAATCTCAATGATCTTCAAAAATGGAAACTTGTTCGATAAAAAAAAACCAAAATCAATGGAATCGCCTGAAGATTTAAGCGAAGTAAATTCAGAAGACTATGTCAAATCAGCTTCATTATTCAGTGGGATCACGAAGAAAGTTGTGAGTAAAAATTTCAAAGGCGCTACAATTTCAAGTGTCTTTGGTGGAAATGAAATCAATTTATCGCAAGCAGATTTCACAGGAGAAGCCGTAATTGATATTACTTGCGTATTTGGAGGAGTAACGTTAATTGTACCTTCACATTGGAAAGTAAAATCTGACTTAACATCCGTTTTCGGTGGAATTGATGATCAACGACCATCCATGGTTCTAGAATCAATCAGCGAAGATAAAGTACTTGTACTCAAAGGTGCATGTGTGTTCGGAGGAATTGAAATTCACAGCTACAATTAATGGCAGAAATTAAAACACGAAAAACACAAAGAAACAGGTTTACGTTAATCGTTTACCTGTTTTTGCTGTTGGACTTTGGCTATTACTTCCTTCTCAAAAGTTTTGGCATTAGTACCAATCAGTCGATGTATGAAGTAGTTACCAGTTTCATTCTCATCTTGTTTTTTTCGTTTATTCTGCAACGCATTCATAGTTTTTACCATTCGCGCTCAGCCATAAGTGTTGTACACATTAGTATTATTGTCATTTTCAGCTTTCTTTCAACGGTATTTCTTCAGGAATATGGAAAATGGACTGGCCAAGGAGAAACCGTTTATCTTCAGCTATTAGCATCTTCTTTCTATGTGCGTTGGTTTATTCTCTTTCTCATTTTGTTTGCCATTGTAAATCAATTATGGATTGACAAGCACATTCAGGAACAAAACAATTCTTTTGAACGTCTTGTTGAAAAAGAACGTCAATTAGCACAAGCAGAAATCAGTAATCTTCAACAACAATTTCAACCACATTTCTTGTTTAACAGTTTGAATTCGATCAGTGCTTTGGTAAAAATGCAGCCTGAACAAGCGCGTTCTATGATTCACAATTTATCCGATTTCTTGCGTTTAACCATTCAAAAAAGCAAAGAAGAGAGTACAACTGTAAAGGATGAGATGGATTATCTGAATTTGTACTTAGCCATCGAAAAAGTACGCTTTGGTCATCGCCTAAATATCGATATGCAAACAGATGAAGCTTGTGAAACAGCCAAACTCCCTTCCCTTCTACTCCAACCGATTGTTGAAAACGCAATTAAATATGGTTTGTATGGCAACATTGGTGAGTTAACCATTAAAATTCACGTGAGTTGCGAACAGCATTTCCTTAAAGTCGTTATTGAAAACCCATTTGATGCCGAATCTATCCAATCGTCAAAAGGAACAGGATTTGGATTGGCTTCTGTCGATCGAAAGTTACAATTGCTCTTTAAGCGAACAGATTTACTTAAAATCGAACAGACGACAAGTGATTTCAAGGTTGAACTTTTAATTCCACAACAATGAAAAAAGTAATTATCATCGATGATGAACCACTAGCACGATTGGTGATTCAAGAGTATTTGATGGATTTCCCAGAACTTGAAGTAGTTGCTGAATGTAACGATGGATTTGAAGGAGCAAAAGCAATCGCGCAACATCATCCCGATTTGATATTCTTGGATATTCAAATGCCGAAAATCAATGGTTTTGAATTGTTGGAGTTAATCACAGAACAGCCAGCAGTTATTTTCACTACAGCATTTGATGAATATGCCTTAAAGGCTTTTGAAACCAATGCCTTGGATTATTTATTGAAACCTTTTGCTCAAGAACGATTTTCCGCAGCACTTCAAAAATGGCAACATTCACTGCATGAAACGCCAAGTATCTATGCGAAAATACCTGAGTTGGAATCAAAGCAACCTGACGAACAAAAGCGCATCGTAATCAAAGATGGAGCAGAGATTCGCATCATTCCAACAGCTGAAATTGAATTCATCGAAGCGTATGATGATTATGTGAAAATTCACCATTTGGGAAAAGTGCATTTAAAGAAAAAGACCATGAACTATTTCGAACGCACGCTCGATCCAAAACAGTTTGTGCGCATTCATCGTTCCTTCTTAATGAATATCAATGAACTTACCCGCATCGAATCATTTGAAAAGAACAGTTATCTAGCCATTTTAAAGTCGGGAAAACGCATTCCAATCAGCAGAACTGCTTATGCTCCTCTAAAAGCTTCACTTGGTATTTAAAACGCATTTCTTTTCATTGTAAATCCTTATCTTTGACAAAATTTTTCAAACATGGCAGAAGTAGGAATTATCATGGGAAGCGCTTCAGATCTTCCAGTAATGCAAGATGCAGCAGACATTTTAACTGAATTCGGAATTTCTTTTGAAATCAATATTGTTTCTGCGCACCGTACGCCTGAATTAATGTTTGATTATGCTAAAAATGCTCACAAAAGAGGCTTAAAGGTAATTATTGCCGGAGCTGGTGGCGCTGCACATTTACCTGGAATGACCGCTTCATTAACGCCTCTTCCAGTTATTGGTGTTCCTGTAAAATCGTCAAATTCAATTGATGGCTGGGATAGTATTCTTTCAATTTTGCAAATGCCAAATGGAATTCCGGTTGCAACCGTAGCGTTAAATGCTGCGAAAAATGCTGGAATCCTAGCTGCTAAAATCATTGGTTCATCCAATCCAGAAATGTTGGAAAAACTTTCAGCGTATATGGAAGAAATGAAAGAAAAAGTGATGCAAAGCGCCGAAAAACTAAAATGTCGCGACTAATCCCTTAGGGATACAACAAATATTTTTCTCGAATCTTTTTGAACTCTGCCAAACCTGGTTCCCATGTCGCGCGAATTTCTTTTGCCGACCAACCAGCAAGCAGTTGTTGACGTAATTTGGATGTTCCGGCCAAACGATTGAAGAATCCGATTTGATCAATGAA
>JBDKHH010000201.1:0-9731 GCA_039797785.1 Bacteroidota bacterium
AATTAATCCAGCGTTCAATTGATGGAATGATTATCTCTCCAGCTAACCATATTAATGAATTGATTCCAATTTTACACGAAACACATATTCCAGTTGTATTTGCCGATCGACCAGGCGATGACCATGCTGATTTTGTTGGAGTGGACAATGAAAAACAAGCTGAAAAATTAATCAATGAATTTTCTATTCAACCAAAACGCTTGGTAGTGGTTTCACCTGATTCAGAAAATGTTATTACGATAGAGAAAAGAATTGCTGGAACAAGAAATGCATGTGCGAAATCAAAAATAGATTTCAGTATCATAAAAGTTTCTGAAGATTCCAACGAATTTAATCGCTTGATTCAAGAAGAACTAAACAAAGGTGCAGACTCGTTTTTACCATTGAATATCAAAAGTACGTTCAAAACACTTGCCGCTTTGAAAAAGTTGAATGTTGAAATTCCACAAAAAGTGCGATTGATTTCCTTCGATGACAATGAGGCATTCAATTACATGGAACCACCAATTTCTGCATTAAATCAGCCGGTGAAACATATCGGAATTGAAAGCGTTGATCGTTTAATGGATCGCTTGAAAGAATCGCAAGTTCCAGGAAAACATTTATTGTTGAATTGTGAGTTTATCAAAAGAGGGTCACATTAAGGAGTCAATTGTAGTCTTGACTTTGTGAACGCCTTATTTGACTTTGTAAACAACATAATTGACTTTGTAAACAGCATAATATCAGCTAAATAGAATTTTAGTGTAAAAATGACTAGTGCTTTTGTTTACAATCAGTTACATGATTTAATGTAAATTTACGTCATGTCGCGTAGCTTGATATTTCTTTTTTTCATTGTTTGCCACTCATTTATCACGTTTGGACAGTACCCTAATTATTTTAGCTACTCGATTGAAAATGGCGGGCCGTCGAATGAAGTGTATTGCACGTTTCAGGATAAACAAGGTTATATTTGGATAGGAAGTGATGCTGGTTTATACCGTTTCAATGGAGCGCGATTTGAACAATTTTCCTCAAAAGAATTAACATCGAGAGCGGTAACAGGAGTGTGTCAAACCTCATCAGGAACCATTTATGCCTACAATTTCAATAATCAACTGATTTACATAAAAAATGGAAAATTATCGGTTGTAAAAAACTGGCATGAATCCATAAATCATCTTACCGCCGATTCAAAAGGAAATGTATGGATTTCCTCAATCAATGGCTTGTATTGCTTTTCTGATAAAACAATGAAGTGGAAGGAAATTGTTGATTTAGATAATGACGGTAAAAAGGAAGCATTTAAATTCGTTTATGGTGTTCAAGTTTCTAGCGCTGGAACCATCTTTTTTAGTTTAAATGGAAAGATAATCGAGAGAAGTACAGAAAAAACCAAGGTGTATAATTTGAATCTCGAAAGCTCCTTTGAACCCATTTTTATCACTTCGAGTTCAAATCGTCCATTTGTATTTCGTATGATCAGTGGAACGATATTCGAACCAACAAAAAAGGGATATCAGCAAGCAAATTATCCTGAATTTAGTAAATTGTTAATTGGACGAAAGCTCACGAATACACAGGAAATAGGAAATGATATTTGGGTTTCCACGTATTCTGGAATAGTCCGCTTCAATAAAAAGACGAAGAAAGCACAATTGCTCTATCCTCAAATAGCCTTTTCTAGTGTATTAAAAGATAATGAAGGTAATTATTGGTTCTCAACCATTAATAATGGAATTTTAAGAATGGCGAATTTGAATATTCTTTGCTGGAATTATCAAACAAATCCTGAATTTCCAGATCAATTTTCACATTTAATTGCACACGATAAACAAGTTTATTTCACCACAATCGATGGAAACATTGGTAACTTCAAGAACGACTTAACAACCATTCAACTAACGCCAAACAGTTTGAAATCGGACATTGGTGCGGTGTATTATGATGAAGAAGAAAATTGTCTCTTATTCAATAAAATGAATTCCATTTTTCGCTACAAGGATGGAAAAATAACCTTATTGAACCCAAATACACATCCTGTAAAGAATTTTTACCGAATAAAGAATCACTATTTATTGGCAACATCACAAGGAACGTTTCTCTATTCAATACCTAAAAATGGATTTATTGAAGAGAAATTAGTCATGCAAGGGTGGTCAAGAGACCTGATTCAATCGCCTTTCAATGAACATATATTTATTGCAACAAATACTGGATTGGTTGAATGTTCAATGCTCAATAATGAATTCAAGCAACTCAAAATTTACGCAAAAAATCAGCAAATATTATCACTGTGTGAAAATGGTAAAGAATTGTTTTTTCTTTCATTCAATGGAGAGGTATTTTCGTTAGGAAAAAATAGAAAACCGAAATTTCTATTTAAAATGAATGAACAATACCGAGTTGTGAAGATGAAACACAAAAATGGAAAGTTGTATTTGGCTTCCAATTTGGGTTTACTCATTGTTGACCTTAAAACGCTTGAAAAATCGTTGATTACCATTTATGATGGACTTAGTTCGAATAACATAAAAGATATCGCATTTTCAGCAAACACGTGCTGGTTGACAACAGGAAAAGGCATGAATCGTTTGTTAATGAGTGATTTAAATGATAAAAACTCATTAGGAAAGATTGTGTTGCGCCAATTGAAAGTAAATGGAAAAGGCGTAAATTTTCATGATTTAAGACAGCTTAAATTCAATGATAATCTTAGTCTTTTGGTAGACGGATTGAGCTATCGCTCTCATGGAAATTTTAGTTTCGCTTATCGTTTTGGTAAAAATGCGGAGTGGATCAAAGTTCCGAATTCTGTTGATGAGTTATCGATTCCTCGTTTGCCAATAGGAAACTTTATTTTGGAAGTTAAACTGATTGATGCAAATAACAACAATTCAAAAAATGTTCTGCGTCTAACAATAAATGTGAGTGCTCCTTTTTGGCAGCGTTGGTGGTTTTATGTGTTGATTGTATTCTGTGTTGGAGCAATCAGTTTTCTCATTTTTAAAGGTCGTGTTGGACAGTTGAGGAAAACACAAGAACAGCGTTTGCGCCACCTGAAATTGGAGAATGAACTTCGCTTGACACAACAGAATGCGCTTAAGGCTCAAATGAATCCACATTTTTTGTTCAATGTTTTGAATTCAATTAAAGGCTTTATCTATGAAAACGACAAAAAGAACGCTGCACGTTATCTTAGTGATTTTTCCAATTTAGTGAGAAAAGTGTTGGACATGAGTTCCTTATCAACTGTTCCAATGAATGAAGAATTGGAGACCGTCAAACTGTATATTAGTTTGGAGTCGATGCTCTTGGAAAATGATTTCGAATTTGCGCTAGAGGTTGATGAAGCAATGGATTTATCAGCGTTTAAAATTCCATCATTATTGATTCAACCGTACATCGAAAACGCTCTTAAACATGGTTTACGCCATAAAAAAGGACAAAAGAAATTGTACTTGCGTGTTTCACAAGTCGAAGATGTATTAAAGATTGAAATCGAAGACAATGGTGTAGGACGTAAAGCGTCTGCGGAAATCAATCAGCAGCAAAGTCACAACCATACATCCTTTGCAACAAAAGCGAATGAAAAACGACTCGAATTGTTGAATTTCGAACGAGAAGGATTTGTTGGAGTTGAAATGGAAGACTTGATGGATGAAAATGGTGAGAGTGCAGGAACCAAAGTAACAATTAGAATAAACTGTTAATAGAATTAAAATGAAAGCAATTATTGTTGATGATTCTCCACAAGCAAGAAAATTATTGCGCTTGATGTTAATGGAATTAGCACCGTCAATTTCGATTGTCCAAGAATGTGGAAATGCAGAAGATGGTCAGAAGTCGATATTGGAACTTCGTCCAGATCTAGTTTTTTTAGATATTGAAATGCCTGGGAAATCGGGATTACAGCTGGCAGAAGAACTCATTGAAAACAATGTTAATTGCGCAATTGTGTTCACAACAGCTTATAATGAATATGCGATTAACGCTTTCCGTTTGTCTGCAGTTGATTACCTTTTAAAACCAATTCAGGAAGATCAATTACTTGAAGCCATTGAGAAGGTGCGCGATCGCAAAAACCTGGAGGATTCACGTGTCAAAATGGAAGCATTGGCAAAGAACATGAAAGAATCAAAACCTGATGTTTTGTGCGTTCCTATTCAAGGTGGATTTGAATACATTCCGTTGAAAGACATACTCTATTTGGAAGCTGATGGTTCTTATGTGCGCATTGCGTGTGCAAATGAAAAGCATAAACTAGTAGCGAAAAATTTAAAATACTTCGAAAATTCCCTCAAAGGAGCAACGAATTTTGTTCGGGCACATCGTTCATTCATTGTCAATATGACTGAAGTTGTGGCGTATTCAAAATCAACTGGTGGAAGTTTAGTTTTGGGAACTTCTAAAATCATTCCTGTTTCGCGCGAACGTAAGTCAGCTGTTCTAGAGTTTTTGGATATTAAAACGAATTAAGAAAGTCAAACAACGTTTTTATATCATTATTTGTCATTTACAAAGTCAATTAAACTGTTTGTGAATTAGACCCGATAGGTATTGAATATACTTCTCAATTTCGTTGAAAAATTATTCACAAATGAGAAAATCATCGATCAAAAAAACAGTGTTGTTTTTATGTGCTTGCTTTATCGGTTTGCAATTAAACGCTCAGAATCTAGAATTTACGCTAAATAAAGGACTAACAGTTGGTTGTTATAACGCCAATCCTTTAACGGATGTATCAAAAAAAATAAACTTAACTCAAAAAGATCAACTAGGAACATTGACTTTGGTTGGTATGAATTGTTCCAGAGAGACAATCTATACAAACATGGGAGCATTGGAAACAAATCCACAAGCAATCTTATTTTTTAATGAAAAAGAGAAAAAGGGATTCATTGTAGAAAAGAACGAAAAACTGATTGTATTTGAGAAAAAGACAAACTATGAAATTGTTGCAGTTGGTCATATCGATAAAAAACAAGCTAAATTAATTACTCTGGAATCTGAAAATCCTGTTTTTTCTGGGGTTCTTTCCACTATGGATAACGTTCTATCGAAATCAATCGAACGAAAAAAAGCGGAGGAGATGGTAAAGAAAACTGCGAAAGTTCCAACAACGGAATACACGGATGAGTATGGTATTTCTGGTATTTACTACTTGTCAAAACCGCTCTATGATGAAAAGAATGATAAATACGTTTATGAGGTTAATTTTCAATTTGAAGTTGAAAAAGGTAATTTAAAAATTCACTATCACGAGGGTTTATTTGATGAGGCATTTATCGAACAAGTTTATTTAAAACCACTTAAAGAAAAACGTTTATCCTACATTTATTTTAAGGCGAACAACATGACAAATATCGATTTCATTGAAGACCGAGTGATTCAACCTTTGGAAAAAGATATTTATTTTGTGTCAACTGGAAACTACAATTCCGATACACGTCTTGATTGCAGTTCAGTAAAAATTATTGATGAGAAAGATGCAAATGGCAAGCCAATTCGGGACTATTTAATTATTGGAAAAGACAAAAAACGCGTTGAAGAATTAATGGCTGACCATGCATTGGTAGAGAAATTATATATAGCAAGTAATTTGGAAGAATGTGAAAGCTATAATGTTATCCGTGCAGGAAGAAATCCAATGCCTGCTCAAGGTTTAGTAGATCCAAAATTAAGTGCTGAAGGATTTGGCTTTATGAAACAAGAAGCTGCAAGTCACAATTGGCCGCAAAAATTGGAATATGCGTACATTAAAAGTAAAGATTGGGTGATTACACGCCATAAAACGACAGGAGTTCCATTGTATCGTTCTTTAGTAATTGTTACCGTTATGACATCCAACGGCAAATGCCAATGGGAAGAAAGTTTTATTAAACAAGATTACAATGGTTCAACCTATGGAAAATCTTATTTCGGAGGCAATTCAGGGAATATTGTTCCCGCAGAATGCTCTGATGCCTTGAAATATAAATAACACACAAACCACCTCTGAAAAAGGCAAAAAGTCATCCAATTGGGTGGCTTTTTTGCTGTTTATAAAGTCGAAGAAGTCGTTTGCAAAGTACACGTTCAATCGTTTGTTGGAGTCCCTAATTTTGAATGATTAAAACAACAGAAGGACAAATAGTATATTTTATAAAAGAGTAATTAATCGAATTTCATTTAACCGAATAAACATGAAGAAAAAAATCATTTTACTGTTAACGCCATGTACATTTTTCCTATCCAATGTGGCTCAATCTCAAATCATTAGTGCTGGGGAATCTCATACGCTATCACTTTGTTTTGATGGAACTGTTAAATCTTGGGGTAACAATGCATCTGGTCAGCTTGGAAATAATGGAAGTTCGAATACAAATCAACCAGGATCTGTAAACAACATAACAAATATAACCGCTGTTTCAGGTGGACATGAATTTTCTATGGCATTAGAGTCCAATGGAAATGTTTGGGCGTGGGGAGGAAATGCGTATGGTCAATTAGGGAACCAAACCGTAAATCAACAGAACGAACCAAGTCTTGCAAGTATCTCTAATGTAACCGCAATCTCTGCAGGCTATCAACATTCCTTATTTTTAACTTCAGCAGGTGCATTATATAGCGCTGGTCGAAATTCAGAAGGACAACTCGGAATTGGATCGACTTCAAATACAAGTATTCCTACATTGATTCAATCAATCGGAAATGTGACAGCAATTTCTGCTGGTGGACTTCATTCGCTTGCATTGAAATACGATGGAACTGTTTGGGCTTGGGGAAGAAACAACGTCGGTCAATTGGGGAATGGAAATTCAACAGATCAAAGCACACCTGTTCAAGTTTCAGGTTTGACTGGAATTGTAGCAATTTCTGCAGGTCTATATCATTCAATTGCTTTGAAAAATGATGGTACTGTTTGGTGTTGGGGATTAAATGCGAATGGCCAACTCGGAACAGGAAATTATACAGATTCCAACATTCCTGTACAAGTGACTGGTTTAACAAGTGTAAATGCTATTGATGCTGGTTATTATCATAACATTGCTAAAAAAACAAGTGGAGAAGTAATCACGTGGGGAAATAATTCAAACGGTCAAATTGGAATTAACTCTACTTCTGCTGCATTCAACACGCCGCAAACAACGAGTGTCCCAGGCGCTCTATACATTACAGCAGGCGGTGGACATTGTATGGTGATTGAAAATGCAAATGCTGGATGGACTTTTGGAGCGAACTTAGCAGGACAATTGGGAGAAGGAACCAATACTGATCGTTTAATCCCTGTTTCCTTCAGTACAGTATGTGATGTATTGAGCATTGAAATGAAGGAATTCGAGAATCAAATTTCTCTTTACCCAAATCCTGTGAATGAGTTATTGAAAATTGAGTTGAATAACGAAAGTCGTATCGAGGTTTATTCACTTTCGATGACAAAAATGGCTGAGTCAGCAACAAGTTTTAATCATTCAATTGACGTTAGTTCTTTCGCTACCGGAATATATTTTATTAAATTGGAAAATGGTCAAATAGAACGTTTTACAAAAGAATAAGTTAAACAAGCATAGCTTAAAATGGGTGAGGGTTTTTTGTTCGATTATTGAATGGAATGATAAACTCTCACCATTTGCTTTTCACCAGTTTGATTATTATAAATCGTTAAGAAATAGATTCCACCCGCAAGCTGATTTGTTTGAAGTTCGGTCATTGAACCATCAAAATGCTCTGTAAAACTAACTTTTTGTCCTGCTGCCGTTTGAAGATCAAAGTGTAAAAATGAATTGTTGTTTGAAAACTCTAGCACATTATTTTCAAAACGATAATTGTCTACAAGCCTTGTTGAGCCACATATTTTTTCAGAAATTAAATCCGATATTTCTTCTTTGCCATCAATGTCAACCGTCTTGATACGGAAATAACGTTTTATAGTTGATGCTTCAATTGGAAGAGAATAATTTAACAGTTCTGTACTTGTACCAGCTGCCTTGATTTTCCCAATTGTCTGGAATACAAAACCATTTGTTGTACTTTCAATCTCAAAATAATCGACACGATTCTCAGATGCTGTTGACCATTTTAAATAGGAAATGTCTTGATCACATTCATTCGTGAAGGAAACTAATTCTGCTGGTAATACAATTACCGTTTGAGGACAAAAATATTGTTGATTGTTTAAGCCACCAGTTGCAGCTGTAGCACCCCAATACACTGTGTTATCACCACCGAAAACATTGGTAACAAAATCATAATTACACGTCAGACGTAAATTTCCATCAAAGAAAATGGTCAATACTTGTGTAGTGGCATTCCAATCGATATCTACAGAATGTACTAAACCATCATCAATACTTGCAGAACTTGGTAAAGCAGCAATCGGGCCGCATAAATGTGTGCTATTCAATAAATCTCCATCTACTTCTACTGCAATGTGATCTGGTGAAATATCAACGGCATGCGTTGGAAAATCATTGTCATAGGTGTCAAATTCAATGACCAGTGAATTGGCAATTCCACCAGCGCCTAATTGTCCACCGTTTGTCCCACACGCTCCGGGATTTGGTTGAAACGTAAAAGATGTTCCATCAGCACCATTAATATTGTTCCCAAAATAATAATCCAAAGAAAGCGTAAAATCAGTGTTGAAATCAATCACATTTTCATCCCAAGAACAGCCTGTTTGATTGTTCACTTCTGCAGTCAATTGAATACAATTTTGACCACCGACCGTAATCCATTGTGCATTGCCGTTCAATTCCCAACAGTTAGAATTTTGCATCGTTACGGAATGTGTTTCCGTATTTCCACAAACTGAATATTGAACAGTATAACTTGTTCCAGGAACTCCATTCGAAATGGCTCCAGTTGTAGAATTTATCGTTGCACCGTCTGAAGGAACTGGATTAAAAGAAAATGTTCCACCCGTTGAACCCGTAATTGTTGCTGTTGCTTGTGTACAACTAGAAGCACTAATCGTAAATGAAGGAGAAATAGGAACAATTGTAGCGTTGTATGCCAATGTTGCTGAATTTCCTCCTGCATTGTCACAAAAGTAAAGTGAAATTAAAACGCGAATTGTTCCAGTGCTTGTAGCAGTATAACTAACATTTGATTGTAGTCCGCAATTGTCATCATTATAGGCTAATGTTGTAGCGCCTGTATTGTCTAAGATTGTGATTTGTGTATCCCAAGCGGCATTTCCACCATCTGAACAAAATGTAAAATTATAGGAAGAACCACAGCTAACATTGACATTGTAATAATTTCCATTGTTTACCGAAACTGTTTGATATCCAGCAGTTGGAGTTAATGTTCCCGATAGCGTTCCACCCGAACATTGATTGAATGCGTAATTAGATAAAGAACTGAAAACTATCAGTATAACATAGTGTAGAATTAGTTTCATAAATTGTCAGGTTTAATGACCGCCGCAAATTTACGCAAGACTAAAACGATTTAGTTAATCAAAATAGTTCTATTCTTGGATTCTTACTAAATCAGTTTAGTGTATCTAAACGCTCTTTTGTGCTTGATTAATGGCTTAATTGCATCGACGAATGAAATGTGCAATAGTAAATCTGATTTGCTTAAAGTGATTTAATCAATATATTTGATATAAATCACTTTTGAGAAGTTGTACAAATGAAATTAAAAAATCTTTTTATTGGGAAAAAGACGGTTGTTGTTTTTATAGCGATGGCCTTGACTTTGATTCTGTTCTCGTGCAAAAAAGACAATCCAGCTCAAATAGAAACCTATCAACCATC
>JBDKHH010000202.1:0-6248 GCA_039797785.1 Bacteroidota bacterium
TAGTGGATATCGATAACTATTTGGCGGGCGTTGTGGAATCTGAAGGAGGAGGAGGAAGACATATTGAATATTATAAAGTTCAGGCCTTAATGAGTCGAACATATGTCTTGAAATACTTGGGGAAACACAAAAAAGAAGGGTTTGATTTATGTGATCGTGTTCATTGTCAAGCGTATCATAGCATGATGCGATTAACGCCAATTATTGATAGCGCAGTGCATCAAACGCATGATGTTGTTATGGTTGATGCGAAAGGAACACTCATAGATTCATATTTTCATGCAAATTGCGGTGGACAAACGTGCGAACCGCAATATATTTGGAATGAAGAGATAAATTACCTGAGTACGTTTAAGGATACTTTTTGTATTTATACGAAACAAGCCACGTGGGAGAAAAGAGTGAGTCAAGAAGCATGGAAGAAATTTCTCGTTCAAAAATATAATTATCCAATTCAAGACAGCACGTTTGCTTCGATGATTTATACATTTAATCAGCAAGAAAGAAAGGCATTTTATATCCATCCAGTATTTGGTATTCCTTTAAGAGATATTCGAGAAGAATTTGATTTAAAATCAACCTTTTTCAGTTGTCGACCAGAAGGTGAAGATGTTGTTATTTCTGGAAGAGGGTTTGGACATGGAGTAGGTTTATGTCAAGAAGGTGCAATGAAAATGGCTAAATTAGGTTTTAGCTACGAGCAAATAGCTTTGTTTTATTTCCCTGGAATTCACTTGGTAAATAAATCAGAAGAACTCTATTTTAAACAAAAAGGTAGTGGATTGTAGCTCGTTCTTATTCGTAAGAAATAATGAAAATGTCTTCATCATCCTTTTTAAATAATTTCTCTTCACGAGCATAACTTTCAAGATTGCTAGAATATTTCAATTCCTTCAAGGTTGTTTTTGTTTTAATTAGCTTTTCAGAAATTTCAATTTTAGATTCTTCTAAATGACTTAATTTTCTGTTTTGATTGATAATTGTGAAGATATCGACATCATCTAAAAACAAGATGTACACGAAAAACAAACACGTTGTGAAGATGAATTTGTTTTTAAAGTATTTCGTGTATTTTTTCATATCTCCAAATGTAGGATAAACTAGAGTTAAATGTTCACTACAACTGATTTAGTTTTAAGACGATTAGTGTTAAAAAAAAATCCCGCCATAAGCGGGATTTTTTTTAGTTGATGATTTCATCATATTTCGTTTTAAAATCTTCATCGTCTTCATACCACGGTGCGATTTTATTTAAGAGTGTTTTCGCCTTTTCAACTTGTTTCGATGCAATGTAGCACTCAGCAGTTTGAAGCGCGCCAATTTTTAACATTTCAACGTCTGCTTTAGACCATGATTCGATTGATGTTACTTTTGCAAGCAAGCCATCGCATTCTTTCCAAAGAGTATTTGCTCCTCCTTTATCAGATTTACGATATTTAGTTGCTCCGTCCAAGTATTTCGCTCCTAATGGATTGCGTGTTACTTTTACATATTTCAACGCCCATCCAGAAGCTTTACTGTAATCTTTCGCTCCTAAATCATTATTGATCATTTCAACCATTGAACCTTGAAATTCATCAACAAAATCTTGAAACTCAGAAAGAGCAGTTCCATCTTTATCATTCTTGATTGCTTTACCAACAGCAGCTACAGCATCTTTATAGGCATTTTTGAATTTTTCATCTGAAGAACCAGATAACGAAAGTTTATAAAGTCCTTTTCCCAACCAAATAAATGGAATTGGGTCTTTTTTCAATTCATCCTTTAATGTGTAATTTTCTGCAACTTTTACCAATTTTTCATAATTAGCATCAGCATATAAGATTTTTAAATCATCATAGTTAGGTGCTTGTGCTTTAGCTGCAAACACACTTAGCAACAAAATGAATATCCCAATTATCTTTTTCATATTATACGTTTTTGTTTTTAGCCCAATTCAATAACTATGCCGAATGTAATAAACTATTTCATTAAGCGCAATTCTAATCTATAAATTGTTGATTATTCCACACTTTTAATTAATAAATTCAAAATCTCTTGTGCAGCTATTGAAATTTTTGTCCCTGGTCCAAATACTCCAAACACTCCTGCTTTATACAGAAAATCATAATCTTGTTGTGGAATTACTCCGCCTGCAATAACCATAATATCTTCTCGTCCAAGTTTTTTTAGTTCTTCGATAACCTGAGGAACTAGTGTTTTATGTCCGGCAGCCAAAGAGGATACACCCAAAATGTGAACATCATTCTCAACAGCTTGTTTAGCAGCTTCAGCAGGAGTTTGAAACAATGGTCCAATATCCACATCAAAGCCTATGTCAGCGAATGAAGATGAAATTACTTTTGCACCTCGGTCGTGACCATCTTGCCCCATTTTTGCAATCATAATACGCGGACGACGGCCTTCCAATTTGCTGAATTTTTCTGTTAGTTCTTTTGCAAGAATAAAATCTTTATCTTCCATAGCTTCATGAGAATAAACACCACTGATTGAACGAATTGTTGCTTGGTATCTTCCAAAAGCACGTTCCATCGCATCAGAAATTTCGCCTAATGATGCGCGTTTTCGAGCACAACGAATGGCAATTTCCAATAAATTTCCGGTTTTGTTTTTGGCAGCATTTTCCAATTCTAACAGCACATCTTTCACTTCTTGCTCGTTGCGATTAACTCTTAAGTCCTTCAAACGATTAATTTGTGCATCACGCACTTTTGTGTTATCTACTTCTAAAATGTCAATTTTGTTTTCACCATCATCATCATCATTTTGATAGCGATTCACACCTACAATAACGTCTTTGCCAGAATCAATTCGCGCTTGTTTTCTAGCGGCTGCTTCTTCAATGCGCATTTTCGGAAGACCTGTTTCGATAGCTTTGGCCATTCCTCCAAGTTCTTCCACTTCTTCAATCAGTTTCCACGCTTCTGTAACTAACTCCTCTGTTAATTTTTCGATGTAATAACTTCCGCCCATTGGGTCAATGAAAGAAGTGATTCCTGTTTCTGCTTGTAAATAGATCTGAGTATTTCGTGCAATTCGTGCTGAAAAATCTGTTGGTAAAGCAATGGCTTCATCAAGTGCATTCGTATGTAATGATTGTGTTCCACCTAAAGCAGCGCCTAAGGCTTCGATACACGTGCGCGCAACATTGTTGAATGGATCCTGTTCAGTTAAACTCCAGCCAGACGTTTGACAATGTGTACGTAATGCTAATGATTTTGTGTTTTTTGGGCTGAATTGATTCACCAATTTCGACCAAATCAAACGACCAGCGCGCATTTTTGCGATTTCCATGTGATGATTCATCCCAATCGCCCAAAAGAAACTTAAACGAGGAGCAAATTCATCAACGCTCATTCCAGCGGCAATTCCTGCACGTAAATATTCCAAACCATCTGCCAATGTATAGGCTAATTCAATTGCTGCAGTCGCACCAGCTTCTTGCATGTGATAACCAGAAATGGAAATTGAATTGAATTTAGGCATGTTCTTCGATGTGTAATCGAAAATATCGGAGATAATGCGCATCGAAGGAAGTGGCGGATAAATATAGGTGTTGCGCACCATAAACTCTTTCAAAATATCATTTTGAATTGTTCCTGCCAATTTATCTTGTGTTACTCCTTGTTCTTCCGCAGCAACAATGTAAAAGGCCATAATTGGAATAACGGCACCGTTCATTGTCATTGAAACCGACATTTCATCCAATGGAATCTGATCAAACAAGATTTTCATGTCCAAAATCGAATCGATGGCAACACCAGCTTTTCCAACGTCACCAACAACACGTTCATGATCTGAATCGTATCCACGATGAGTTGCTAAATCAAAGGCAACGGAAAGACCTTTTTGACCAGCGGCTAAATTTCTTCGATAAAATGCATTCGATTCTTCCGCTGTAGAAAAACCAGCATATTGACGAATTGTCCATGGTCGAATGGCGTACATCGATGAATATGGGCCACGTAAAAAAGGCGCAATACCTGAAACGTATCCAATATGTTCTGTGGATGCGATGTCTTTGGACTGATAGTAGTTCTTTAAAACAATTTTTTCAGCTGTTTCAAATCTTGCTTCTGCTGTCGATTCTGAATTGATTTGATCCTCTAAAAAAGGGACTTCGCTAAAGTTGATTCGTTTCATTTTACAGCAATTAATTCAGTTTCAAAATTGATTGAGTTTAGTCCAAAAGCACTCGTTTTTGAAATGAAAGTGTTGGTTTTTACTTCTTGGGGATTTGGAAATTTATTTACTCCAATTACTATTTTAGTTGCAGATTGAAGCTCATCTAGTCGCAATTTTGCTTTTTGGTTGATTTGTTCAATAAAATGGTGTTTCGTTTCTTCCTTCTCAAATCCTCCATTTTGTTCGAGTTGTTGAAAGGATTCCCAACTTTTTCGTGCAATTTTAGACGTTAAATCTTCAATAGCATAACTTCCTCCTAATGGATCAATCACTTGATTGAAGTAACTTTCTTCTTTCAATATCAATGACATATTCAACGCCATTCGTTCGGATAAATTGCTGCTTCCATTGCTCGAACAAGCGTCATATGGATGAACTACAATTGCATGAACACCACCTGATGCGGCCGACATCGTTTCAGTCGTTTGACGTAATAAATTTGTATAAGGATCTTTGAATGATTTATTCATAAATCCTATTTGTGCCGTGATGACACAATTATATGAGCAGTTATGAGCTGGTTCGTACGCCTTAATAATCGAAGCCCAATTTTGTTTCAAGGCTCTTAATTTGGCAATTTCAAAGAAATAATTGCTTCCAATTCCAACAGTAAAATGAACACAAGCTGCTGCTTCATCAATTGTTAAACCATTTTCCATGAGATAAACAATCGCTGAATGACCTTCAAGTAGACAATACGCAATTTCTTGCCAGGTTGTGGCTCCAGCTTGTTGAATCGCAAAACCGTTAATTTGAATTGCAAATCGCTGTTGCTGTTTTAATTCTGAAACGAGCATATTCGATAAAGCAGTATTCGATTTAAATGAATTTGAATCTTGGTTGAAGGTGATTGTTGTAGGGATTTCCCCTTTAAAATTAGCTTTTAAATCCGCGAACTGGTCGCTGTTAGCAAGTACAATTTGCGTTTTTATGTAATCAAATTGAATTCCTTCGAAAAGCGTTTTGAAATTTGTAGTTGTGGATGAACTTAAATCAAAAAGCAACAAATCGCAACCTTTCATTAGAACTTCCAAGGCTTTTTTATTGGCAACCTGTTCATTTTTAACTTCAATTAAAAATCCATTCGACCAATCATTGGAAGTTGTGTTCAATCCTCTTGTAAATGGAAAGTGACCAGGTGATTGATTAGAGATTTCAGCACTTTCTTGATGTTGAAACGTTGAATATTCTATTTCTTCTATTTCATCTTTTCTCAAAAGGAGCGAAAAATCTTCGCCTTTTAAATCCTTCGTTAATTGTACAATCCAATCTTCTAAAGAGCTGGATTTAAATTCATTTTTGAGTCCTATCATTCGTCTCTTGTTTATTAAGAATATAAACGTATGTTGCTAAAATGGTTGTTAAAACGGGAGCGGCAATTATTCCTAGATTGGGTAATATACTTAAGAAGGAAAAAGTAAAAGATCCAACAAAAAAGCTTCCAATCGTATAGAGTAATAAGAAAAATGCGCCTGTAAGCGAAACGAGCAACATGTTCGAAAATGCGTAACGCAAACTTCCAAAAACACCTATCTGGTCGCGTTCAAGACTATAATCATAAAATGCAAAGCCATAAAAAAAAGCTGAAATCACGAAGTAAACGGCTTCATCCAAGAATCCTAATCCTAAAATCGATGATACAATGAAGTAGATGAAAAAGAAGAATAATTGAAGAGAAACAGCGACTAATACGATGAAAATCATTCGGATTAAGTCACTAATAAGTCTTTCTAAATCGAATTTAATTTTCACTCCTGTCAAGTCAAAAGCTACTTTTTCCGAAAGTAGGGTGTTGAAAGGTGATAAAATCGTTAGTACAAAAAAGACAAAAAGTTGAGTGAAAATAAATTTAAGAAGACCAAATGCACCGCCTAAAACCCAACCAAGGAAAGTGCCTAAAATAGGAATGTCATCTAAGAACGAAACCGAAGTTTCAACAGTACCAAGAACAATAAAAACTTGCCAAAATAAAATCGCGACGATAATTCCTGGAATAAAATAAATCAAATATTTCCCTTTTCCTAGATCTCTAAACGTCTTGGTCAACCCAATGATATGCAATT
>JBDKHH010000203.1:0-23055 GCA_039797785.1 Bacteroidota bacterium
TTCCTGATTATGATTTCTCTAAAGCTAAAACGATTGTTAGTGTTGGTGCTGACTTCTTGAACTCTTGGTTATTGCCAACTCAATTTGCTACACAATACGGAACACGTAGAAATCCTTCAGGTGAATGGATGTCTAAACACTTCCAATTTGAGTCAATGATGTCGGTAACTGGTTCAAATGCTGACTACCGTGGAATGATTAAACCTTCTGAACAAGCTGCAGTTTTATCATACTTATTAAAAGGTTTCGGTGTATCAACTGGTGTTGCTTCTGACGTATCGAAAGAGGTTAAAGCAATTGCTGACGAAGCAATCAAATCGTTGAAAGCATCTAAGGCTGACTCAATTGTTGTTTCAGATTCAAATAACAAAGGAGTTCAATTATTAGTAAATAAATTAAACAATGTTTTAGGAGCATATTCTTCAACATTGAATTTAAATAACCCAATTAACTTGTTCAAATCGGAAGATGGTAAAATGAACAAGTTTGTTAGCGATGTAATTGCTGGAAAAGGTCCAGATGCAGTTGTATTCTTAGGAGTAAATCCTGTTTATACATTGGCAAACGGTAAAAAATTCGGTGAGGCATTAGCAAAAATTAAAACAACTGTATCGTTTGCATCTCATGCAGATGAAACGGCGTCAAACTGTAAATATGTTGCACCTGATCACCACGCGTTAGAAGGATGGAACGATTTCAATGCGAAAGCAAGCGAATATGCAGTTGCTCAACCAACTATTCGTCCTTTATTCAATACAGCTTCTGCTCTAGAATCAATTTTGGTTTGGGGGGGTAAAGCAAATCGTGCTGGTAAAGATTCGAAAGTTGCTTACGATTATATTCGTAAAACTTGGGAAACATACGGATTCCCATCACAAACGAAATACGCAGATTTCCATACATATTGGAGCATGGCAGTACACAACAGTTGTATTGAAATGACGCCAATGGCACCATTAGTACCTTTGACTTTCAAAGATGCAGCTTACACAAACCTTCCTAAAGGTAATGGTGTAGAAGTTGTGTTGTATCAAAAAGCAGGTATTGGTATTGGAACTCAAGCAAATAACCCTTGGTTACAAGAGTTGCCAGATCCAATGACGAAGGTAACTTGGGATAACTACATCACAATGAATCCTGCTGAAATGGACAAAGCAGGTTACGCAACAACTTATGATCAAGAACATGGTTTAAGTTTAGCGAAAGTTAAAGTTGGTGGTGCAGAGTTAACATTACCAGTTTATCCTCTTCCAGGACAAGCTCTTGGAACTGTTGGTATCGCATTAGGTTATGGACGTGGAGCTAACGGTGAAAACATCGGTAAAGCTGCATTCCAAACGAAAGAATACGGCGGTACAGCTACAACAGAAGATGGTAAACCTGCTCCTATTGGTGCAAATGCATTCCAATTCGTTCAAAATGAAAATGGAACATTAGCATTCAATGCTTCAGGAAGTATTTCAAAAGTAGAAGGAACTTATCCAATTGCAGCAACGCAAATTCATCACACTGTGATGGGTCGTTACTCAATTGTTCGTGAGACTACTTTAGATATTTATAATAAAGGTGATAGAGAAGCATTCAATCCTCCGCACATGTTGCAGAAAATGGATGCTGAAGGAAACCACATTGAGGCTCCAATGAGTGAGTTTGACTTGTGGGATGCTCATCCAGTTGAGAACATTGGTCACAGATGGGGAATGACAGTTGATTTGTCTTCTTGTATCGGATGTGGTGCATGTTTAATCGCTTGTCAATCTGAAAACAACGTACCAGTTGTTGGTAAGGATGAAATTAGAAGAGGTCGTGAAATGCACTGGTTGCGTATCGATCGTTACTTCGCTTCAGATGAAGAGGTTGTTCCAGGAACGAAAAAAGATGGAGACGATTTCAATTATACAGCGGCAGAAGTAGCAGCGGTTAATCCTCGTGTTGTTCACATGCCAATGATGTGTCACCACTGTAATCACGCTCCTTGTGAAACAGTTTGTCCAGTTGCTGCAACAACACACAGTAATGAAGGATTAAACCAAATGGCATACAACAGATGTATTGGTACAAGATATTGTGCAAACAACTGTCCATATAAAGTTCGTCGATTCAACTGGTTCAACTACCCATCTTACAAAAAATTCACTGAGGTGAATCCAGCGCAAGATGATTTAGGAAGAATGGTATTGAATCCTGATGTAACTGTTCGTACACGTGGTGTAATGGAAAAATGTTCTTTCTGTGTTCAACGTATCCAAGCTGGTAAGTTAGATGCTAAGAAAGAAGGAAGACCAGTAGTTGATGGAGACTTCGTTTCGGCTTGTGCTGATGCATGTCCTACAAATGCAATTATTGTTGGAGACTGGAACGACTTGAAATCTATGGTTAGATCAAGTTCAGAAGATACTCGTGCTTACCAAGCTTTAGAAGAAGTTGGTATTAAGCCAAATATTTGGTACAAAGTGAAAGTACGTAACGAGAAAAATGATGTGTTAGCTAAATTACAGGTATCGGAAGAGCACCATGGTGAGGCGAAACATGCAGATAAGAAAAATCATTAATTGAATAAATTCGGTTGTAATGCATAAAGAAGCAGCAATTAGGGAACCCCTCATTTTAGGTCACAAGACCTATCACGACATCACAGAAGATGTTTGTCGTCCGATTGAGGACAAAGCACCAAAAATGTGGTATATCCTTTTTGGGATTGCCTTAATTATTGGTTTGTACGGTGTTGGATGTATTCTATATCTACTTGGTACTGGTATTGGAGTTTGGGGATTGAACAAAACCATTGAATGGGCTTGGGATATCACTAACTTCGTTTGGTGGGTAGGTATTGGTCACGCCGGTACTCTTATCTCAGCAGTATTATTATTGTTCCGTCAAAAATGGAGAATGGCGATTAACCGTTCTGCAGAAGCAATGACAATTTTCGCCGTATTCATGGCAGGTTTGTTCCCGTTAATTCACATGGGTCGTTTATGGGTAGGTTATTGGACACTTCCTTTACCAAATCATTTCGGTTCTCTTTGGGTTAACTTCAACTCACCGTTGTTATGGGACGTTTTCGCGATTTCAACTTATCTTTCTGTAGGTTTAGTATTCTGGTACATCGGTTTGATTCCTGATTTCGCAACAATCCGTGATAGAGCGAAAAAGCCTGTGTCAAAAAAAATGTACTCAATCTTAGCTTTTGGTTGGTCAGGTAGAGCAAAGCATTGGAATCGTTTCGAAATTGTTTCTTTGGTTTTAGCAGGTTTAGCAACACCACTTGTATTCTCGGTACACTCGATTGTATCTTTTGACTTTGCTACATCGGTTATTCCTGGATGGCATACAACAATCTTCCCTCCATATTTCGTTGCGGGAGCTGTATTCTCTGGATTCGCGATGGTACAAACGTTAATGTTGATTATGCGTAAGGCAATGGGCCTTGAGGCATACATTCATACTAAACACGTTGAGTACATGAACATCGTAATCATGGTTACTGGTTCTATCGTTGGTACTGCGTATATTACTGAGTTATTCATCTCTTGGTATTCAGGAGTTGAGTATGAATCATACGCGTTCATCAACCGTGCTACTGGACCATACTGGTGGGCTTACTGGTCAATGATGACATGTAACGTAATTTCTCCACAGTTGATGTGGTTCCGTAAATTGAGAAGAAGTTTATTGTTTACTTTCATTATTTCAATTGTGGTAAACATTGGTATGTGGTTCGAGCGTTATGTAATTATTGTTACTTCATTGCATAGAGATTATTTACCGGGTGCATGGAGTATGCATTATCCAAGCCATATTGATATAGGAATTTATGTTGGTACTATCGGTTTATTCTTCGTATTCTTCTTATTGTTTGCTCGTTACTTCCCAGTATTGGCGTTGAATGAGGTAAAAACAATCTTGAAGTCTTCTGGAGAATCTTACAAAAACGCTCCAGATCACCACGATCATTCAATAGAAAGTCATTCAAATCATTAATAATAAGGACATGGCAGACAAAGTAATATATGCAATGTACGACGATGACGATGTGCTAAAAGATGGCGCAAAGAAATTAGTCTCTAAAGGTGTTAAAATTTCGGAAGTATTTTCTCCGTTCCCAATTCACGGTATCGACCCAATTATTGGAATTAAAAATACACGCTTGGGTATCATGGCCTTTTTATATGGTCTTACAGGGTTGCTAATGGCAACAATTGGGATGAAATATTTTATGATTGATGATTGGCCGATGAACATTGGTGGTAAGCCAAATTCATCATATATGGATAACATGTTGGCATTTATTCCAATAACATTTGAGTTTACGGTTTTGTGTGCTGCACACGGTATGGCAATTACTTATTTATTAAGAAATAAAACATTACCTGGCATGCCAGCTCAAAATCCTGATCCAAGAACAACAGATGATAAATTCGTTATAGAAATTAGACTTTCTGAAAACGATAAATTCACTTCTGAAGAATTGGAAGGAATGTTGAAAGAAACAGGTTTAATCGAATTAGATCAAAAAGAAATTAAATAGTTTGCCATGTAGCTTCGGAAACGGAGTTCCGTCTGACAAAATAAATTGAAGAGACAGATGAAAATTAAATTTAAGGCACTAGCAAGTTTAGCAGTTATCGCGGTTTCAACCTTGATATTGGGCGCGTGTTCTGCAAGTGGTGACAGTTCAGGTTTAGAGTACATGCCAGACATGTATCGTTCTCCTGCAATTGAGCCATATGTTGACTACGGTGAAATTAGAGGTGCAGAAAACTTGTCAGTTAAGACTAAATTGTCAGCTATGACACCTCCAAATGGAACGGTTCCGTTTTATGGAACTGATTCAGCAACTGTGAGTTTGATGTTGCCATACTTCAGAAAGCCAAATATTGCTTTTAAAACTACACATGGTTTGTTTGGTTATGAGTTTTCATTACAAGATGAGTATACTTTGGCTGCAGCAGACATGAATCCTTTAAAGGTGACTGCTGAAAATGCTGAAGCAACATTGAAAAAAGGTAAAGAGTTGTATACTGCTATGTGTCAACACTGTCACGGTGAAAAAGGTGACGGAAATGGACCTATGGTAGCAAGTGGTGCTTATGCGGGTGTACCTAATTATGCAGATAAAGCTTCATTGTCAGATGGACAGATTTTTTACTCTATCTATTACGGTAAAGGAGCAATGGGTGGTCATGCATCTCAATTGAATAAAAAGGAAATTTGGACTTTGGTACATTATATCAGAAAGTTCCAAAACCCTGCTTACGGATCATTTGATGCAAATGGTTTACCAGCTGCAGTTGCTGCACCAGTAGTTGCTGATTCAACTAAAAAATTATAATAATCTGAATAACTAGATAAGATGGAATTCTCTATATCAAATAAAGCAAAGGTTTTCACAACATCATTGATGGTGATAGGCCTTTTGTTTACAGCGATTGGTGTTTTTACAAGTATGAACGAACATCATTTTGAAACGCGTCTTTTAACAAATGGTTTGATCAATAGCTTCTTCTTTTTTGCTATTGGATTAGGAGCTTTGTTTTTCTTGGCATTACAATATGCTACAGAAACTGGATGGTATGCGTCTGTAAAAAGAGTGATTGAAGCGGTTGCTGGATACTTACCGTATGGTATGGCTATGCTTGCACTTACACTTTTAACAATTACCTTCATGAAAGGTGCTCACATCTATTTATGGATGGATCCTGAATATACTACAGAAGGATCGCATCATTATGATAGTATCATTGCAGGTAAAGCGGCATACTTGAATCCAATCTTCTTTTGGATTCGTACTGTAGTTTACATGGCAGTGTATTACTTGTTCTTACGTGGTTTCAGAATGCGTTCTTTGGAAGAAGATAGAATTGGTGGCACTGATTTGCACTTCAAAAACTATAGAAAAGCAGCTACGTTCCTTGTATTCTTCGCGGTATTTAGTTCGACATCTGCATGGGATTGGTTAATGTCAATTGATGTTCACTGGTTCTCTACATTGTTTGGATGGTATACATTCGCTGGTATGTGGGTTTCAACAATGACTGTTTTGGTTATGTTGACATTGTATTTGAAAAAATTGGGTTACTTACCGAAAGTTAATGATAGTCACATTCACGATTTAGGAAAATGGACTTTTGCAACATCTTTCTTGTGGTCATATTTGTGGTTCTCTCAATTCATGTTGATTTGGTACGCGAACATGGGAGAGGAAGTTGTTTATTACATTACACGTATTGAACACTACAAAGTAATGTACTTTGGTATGTTCTTAATTAATTTCGCTTTCCCAATGTTAATCTTAATGTCGAGAGATGCTAAAAGAAATGCTGGAATTTTATCATTCGTTGGTGTGATTATTCTTATTGGTCACTGGTTAGACGTTTACATTATGGTGTCTGCAGGATCAATGGGTCAAAGCGCTAAGATTGGTTTCTTAGAAATAGGAATGGCAGTATTAGTTGCTGGTTTTTTCATACGAGTTATATTGAATAACTTAACGAAGGCACCTTTAACACCGGTGAATCATCCATTCTTGGACGAAAGTATTCACCACGAAATCTAAAAAGAACGTTTTATTACAGATAATTGAGAAATGATGGGAAGTAAATTAGTGGCTTTAATCGTTATAGTTTTAGGAGTAATTGCAGTAGCACAATTGGTTCGTGTTTATGAACTTTCTTACAAACTTCGAAATCGTGGAGAGCATGAAATAAGCAATAGAGATAATCGTTTGAATGCGAAATTGATGTTGATATTCATGATTTTGTTTTTCTTGGGTTTTATTTATTTGATTTTTGAATATGGATGGACAGGTCGTGGAGATGCTGCAAGTGTTCATGGTAGAGAATTGGATTGGTTATTAAACCTAAATTTTATCGTGATAATTGCTGTATTCTTTTTAACGAATTCATTGTTGTTCATTTTTGCATACAAATATGTGCGCAAACCAGGGGTGAAAGCATTCTATTATCCACACAACAACAAATTGGAGATGCTTTGGACAGTTGTTCCGGCAAGTGTGTTGGCAGTGATTATTATCTTAGGTTTGAAAAATTGGAATGAAACAACATCTGCAGCGAATAAAGAATCAATTCGTGTTGAGTTGTTTTCAAAACAATTTGATTGGACTGCTCGTTATTCAGGAGAAGACAATACATTAGGTCGTTTTGATTATAAATTGACAACTGACAATAATGAGTTGGCGTTGATGACAACAGAAACGATTGATAGTGCAATTTTCAATATGGAAAATGGTCCTACTGGTATTAAGTCTTTAGAATCAAAATTGAATGATCGCAAATTGATTTTCGTTCCTGAGGATCGTGAGAAAATGGAAAATGATCTTTCAAGAAAAAGACGTTTGATCCGTTTATTGTACCAAATGAAAGCACGTCACAATGCTAATGTTGATGCACAAGCTTGGGATGATATCATTCAAAAAGATACATTGTACTTATGTGTTAACAAGGAGTATGAATTCAATTTCCGTTCAAAAGATGTAATCCACTCAGCTTATTTTCCTAATTTCAGAGTTCAAATGAATACTGTACCGGGAATGACAACTCGTTTTAAATTTACGCCAGATGTAACTTCGAAAGATATGCGTAAGAAAAAGAACGACGAGAAGTTCAACTACGCTTTGATGTGTAATAAGATTTGTGGTGGTGCACACTACAAAATGAAAATGATAGTGGTTGTTTTACCAGAGGCGGAGTACACCGCTTGGATGAATGGTAAAAAGAAACAAACGTTTAGAGATGCTTATTTCGCAGCGGCGGCAGCAACAACTGCACCAGCTGAAGTGGCAGCTCCAGCAGATAGTTTAGCAATTAAAGTGGATACTTTAAGTGTTGCAGCGAAATAATCAATTTAATAATAATTAAACAGTAATACAATGGCGGCAGTAGCGCACGAAGCACAGGGACATCACAACGCACATGGGCATGATCACGATCATGGACACCATGAAGAAAGTTTTGTTTCAAAGTATATTTTCAGCCAAGATCATAAAATGATCAGTAAGCAGTTTTTATTAACTGCGATTTTTATGGGTGTGGTTGCTATGTTGTTATCTATACTATTTAGGATTCAACTTGCTTGGCCTGGTGAAGGTTCTGATTTTGTTAAATTCTTCCTTGGTGAAACTTGGGCACCTGGAGGTGTTATGAAAGAAGATATGTACTTGGGATTGGTGACAATCCATGGAACCATTATGGTCTTTTTCTTATTAACAGGAGGTCTGTCAGGTACTTTTTCGAATTTATTGATTCCTTTTCAGATTGGTGCTAGAGATATGGCGTCTGGCTTTTTAAATATGTTATCATATTGGATGTTTGCGATTTCCTCAATTATTATGTTAGCATCTTTGTTTGTTGAGTCGGGACCAGCTATGGCAGGATGGACGATTTATCCTCCTTTATCAGCGTTGCCTCAAGCAATTAGTGGATCTGGAATGGGTATGACTTTGTGGTTGTTCTCAATGGCTATTTTCATTGCATCTTCTTTGATTGGTTCGTTGAATTACATTGTTACAATTTTAAATTTGCGTACAAAAGGCATGAGCATGACTAGAATGCCTTTAACAATTTGGGCGTTCTTGATAACAGCAATTATTGGTGTATTGTCGTTTCCTGTTTTATTATCGGCAGCTTTGTTGTTAATCATGGATAGATTAGCAGGTACTTCATTCTATTTATCAGATATCATTATTGGTGGTGAAATGTTGACAAATCATGGTGGTTCTCCAATTTTATACCAACATTTATTTTGGTTCTTAGGTCACCCAGAAGTTTACATTGTATTATTACCAGCACTTGGTTTATCTTCTGAGATAATTTCCACGAATTCACGAAAACCAATCTTTGGTTACCGAGCAATGATTGGTTCTATGTTGGCAATTGGTTTCTTATCCTTTATTGTTTGGGCTCACCACATGTTTGTCACGGGAATGAATCCATTCTTGGGAAGTGTATTCGTCTTTACAACATTGTTGATTGCTATTCCGTCAGCTGTGAAGGTATTTAACTATTTGACTACATTGTGGAAAGGTTCATTAATCTTTACTCCAGCGATGTTGTTTGCAGTAGGTTTGGTTTCTACATTCATTACAGGTGGTGTAACAGGTATTATCTTAGCGGATGCTGCATTAGATATTTCACTGCATGATACTATGTTTGTTGTAGCTCACTTTCATGTTGTTATGGGATTATCTGCAGTTTTCGGAATGTTTGCAGGAGTTTATCACTGGTTCCCGAAAATGTATGGGAGAATGATGAACAATCGATTGGGTTATGTACATTTTTGGTTAACAATTGTTTCAGGTTATGGCGTTTTCTTCCCAATGCATTTCGTTGGTATTGCTGGAGCTCCTCGTCGTTATTATGATTATTCAGTTTATAATGAATTTGATATGAGTTCTTTTGAAATGATTATGGACTTGAATGTTATTATTACAATATTCGCAATTATTGGATCTATAGCCCAAGGGATTTTCTTGTTCAATTTCTTCTATAGTATTTATAGAGGACCAAAGGCACCTCAAAATCCATGGAAGTCGAATACACTTGAATGGACTACACAAGTAGAACACATTCATGGTAACTGGCCAGGAGAATTACCAACGGTACATAGATGGCCGTATGACTATTCTAAACCAGGTTCTGATGTTGATTTTATTCCTCAAACAGTTCCTTTAGCAGAAGGAGAAGAGGAGCATTAATAGAAAAAATATTGTTGAAAGCCTTCTGTCATAAGACAGGAGGCTTTTGTATTTTTGTTTAAATTTGATTCAATGATAGAAGACGACTCATTTGACTATAGAGAAGAAGCTGAAAATAATGCCGATCAGGATTATGATAAAGTCTTGCGTCCTAAAAGTCTGAGTGATTTTACAGGTCAGCCGTCGGTTGTTGAGAATTTGGAAATCTTTGTCAAAGCAGCAACTTTGCGTGGCGAACCATTGGATCATGTTTTGTTACATGGCCCTCCAGGACTTGGTAAAACAACTTTAGCTAATATCATTGCAAATGAGCTTGGAGTTGGCTTTAAAGTTACTAGCGGTCCTGTTTTGGATAAACCTGGTGATTTGGCAGGCTTATTAACGAATCTAAATGTTGGAGATGTTCTTTTTATCGATGAAATTCATCGTTTAAGTCCTGTCGTCGAAGAATATTTGTATTCAGCAATGGAAGACTATTGTATCGATATTTTGATTGATAGTGGTCCGAATGCACGAAGTGTTCAAATAACATTGAATCCGTTTACATTAATTGGAGCAACTACTCGATCTGGTCTGTTAACATCACCATTGAGAGCGCGTTTTGGGATCAATTCTCGTTTGGAGTATTATGATGCCAAAACATTGACGTCCATCGTAGAGCGTTCTTCAGGGTTGTTGAATATTCCTATTGACGAAGAAGCAGCTTATAAAATTGCTAGCCGCAGTCGTGGAACCCCAAGAATTGCAAATGCATTGTTGCGACGAGTTCGTGATTTTGCTCAAATCAAGGGAACAGGTGTAATTGACAATGCTATAACTGAATTTGCATTGAAAGCACTGAATGTCGATGAAAATGGTTTGGATGAAATGGATATCCGAATACTAAAAGCCATTATTGATAAATTCAATGGTGGACCAGTTGGATTAACGACTATTGCAACTGCTATCGGAGAAAATGCTGGAACCTTGGAAGAGGTGTACGAACCATTTTTAATTCAGGAAGGTTTTTTAATGCGAACTTCTCGGGGACGAAAAGCAACAGAAAAGGCATTTAGACATTTGGGGAAAGACCAAGGTTGGGTGCAAGGTGGACTATTCTAGTTTCCTCGAGCATGCAGCGAATTAATCACACCAAATTCATAAAGGAAAAGGCGCAAGAATTGGGTTTTTCATACTGTGGTATTTCTAAAGCTGATTTTTTGGAGGATGAAGCGCAGCACCTTGAAACGTGGCTGAAAAGATCGTATAATGGTAAAATGTCCTATATGGAAAACCATTTTGATAAACGTTTAGATCCCCGTTTATTAGTGGATGGTGCAAAATCGGTCGTTTCCCTTTTATTGAATTATCACACTGACGATCAACAGCAAGACGAATCAGCTCCTAAACTTTCCAAATACGCTTTTGGGGAAGATTATCATTATGTAATAAAAGACAAGTTAAAGGTTTTCTTGGAGGACATTCAATCAGTAATTGGTGAAGTGAGTGGGCGTGTATTTGTTGATTCGGCTCCGGTAATGGATAAAGCGTGGGCAAAGAAATCAGGTTTAGGTTGGGTTGGAAAGAACAGTAATCTAATTCATCCGAAACAAGGATCGTTCTTTTTCATTGCTGAATTAATCCTTGATTTGGAACTCGAAGCAGATGGTCCAATTAAAGATTATTGTGGAACATGCACGCGCTGTATTGATGCTTGTCCAACAGATGCTATTGTTGAGCCATACGTCGTTGATGGTTCGAAATGTATTTCGTATTTGACCATTGAATTAAAAGATGCAATTCTACCCACGGAGTTTAAAGGGAAAATGGATAATTGGATGTTTGGGTGCGATGTTTGCCAAGATGTTTGTCCGTGGAATCGATTTGCAAAAAAACATCAAGAACCGCGATTTAATCCAAATGACAAGTTACTTTCGTTGTCTCAAACGGACTGGAAGGAACTCACAAATGAAGTATTTAGTGAACTATTTAAGTTGTCTGCTGTGAAACGAACAAAATTTGATGGTCTTCAACGAAATATTCAATTTTTAACAGAATAATAGCATGTTTAACAATCGCTGGATTGTAAATATTTGTAAATTGCCTTGTTAAAACTTACTACATGAATCCAGATCTCTCGATAGAAGAACCTGTCTCTTTGAGCATGGTGCCATACACAGGCGCTTGGACAAAGGCAGAAGCCGCGCATTTATTGCGACGAACAATGTTCGGTGCAACGAATCAACAAATACTTGATGCTGTTTCCAACGGAATGAATACAACTGTAGCTTCATTGTTACAGATTCCTGTTATTTCTGACCCATTAACATACGATTCCAATGATGCTACTTCGGCTGTTGGAACAACATGGATTACTAGTGTTTATCCATCCGATGTGACGAACGCTCAGTTAACGGAGAATGCACGAATCAAGTCCTTGGCAGCATGGATTATGAAACGCGTAAACACAGAGAATCTAAGTATTGCTGAAAAGATGTGTGTCTTTTGGCAAAATCATTTTTCCGCGACCGTTGCTTCGGATGCACGTGCGACTTACAATTATCACATGTTACTTCGTTCGCATGCTTTGGGCAATTTCAAGCAGATGGTGAAAGATGTAACAATCGATCCATGTATGTTGTTGTTTTTGAATGGAGCGACAAATACCTTGTATAGTCCTAACGAGAATTATGCACGTGAGTTATTGGAATTGTTTACGATCGGAAAAGGTCCACAAATTGGTCCGGGAGATTACACAAATTATAAAGAAGAAGATGTTGCAGCTGGTGCAAAAATTCTAACAGGTTATCTTGTTGATGGTGTACGCAGTACAACACTTCCTTCACCGGTTGCGACGTATACATCATTCTTACACGATACGAGCACGAAACAATTGTCAACACACTTTGGAAGTGTTACAGTTCCGAATGCAGGAGCAAACGAGTATTCTAATTATATCGATATCATTTTTCAGCAACCGCAAGTGGCGACTTACATTTGTACAAAGTTGTATCGCTACTTTGTGAATTATGATTTAACGCCAGCTGTAATGACGGATGTGATTCCTGAGATGGCAGCAACGATGATTGCAAACAATTATGATATTTTACCCGTTGTAGAACAATTGTTAAAGAGTGAACATTTTTACGATGTATCACTCAGAGGATCTATCATTCGTGGTCCAATAGAATTGTTGTTTGGTATGTTTAACGCAACGAATTCAGGTCCTAATTTCAATTTAGCTGTCGATTCAGAAATGTATCTGACACTGTATTGGTTAGCTGAATCAATGGGACAAGCATATGCAACACCACCTTCTGTTGCTGGTTGGATTGAATATTATCAAGCTCCGGCATTTTCAAAATTGTGGGTGAATTCTACACATATTAAAACGCGATTTGATATTGCGAACTACATCACTGTTTATCCTGGGATTCCAGTTGGTGGACAAAATTTGAAATTGAATGCTTTAGCATTTGTGGATGGTTTGTCTCTTCCTTCAGATCCAGTGATTGTAATTGATGATATGTGTGATGTGTTCTTCCCTAAAACAATTAGTACTTTGCAAAAAACAACGTTGAAGTTCATTCTTACGAATGGTCAACCTGATTTTGAATGGACAATACAGTACAATGATTACATAGCGAATCCTGGAAACACAACCTTTTCGAATCCAGTGAAACAGCGAATCGAGCTTGTATTGGCGAGAATTTTCCAAATGCCAGAATTTCAAACAATTTAAGGAGTAAAACAGAAGATTATGAAAAGAAGAAATTTTGTAAAGAATGTTTCATTAGCCTCAGTTGCTGCTCCTTTTGTTTTAAAAGACATTAACTTTCAGGCAATAGAAAAGAAGTTATTCAATTATTCAAAAAGTGCCGAAGATCGCGTGTTCGTGATTATTCGTTTAAATGGTGGAAATGATGGATTGAATACAGTTATACCATTGGATCAATACGATAATTTAATGATACAACGACCAAATGTTGTGGTACCAGAAACGTCTATTTTATCCTTAACGCCAACATTGGGTTTGCATCCTATTATGACAGGAATGCAATCGATGTTTAACAATGGTAAATTGAGTGTCGTTCAAAATGTTGGTTATCCTGAGCAAAATAGATCGCACTTCCGTTCAATGGATATTTGGTCAACGGGAATGTTAGACATCAATGAAACGCGTGGTTGGTTAGGTCGTCAATTTGACAATGATTACCCAAACTACCCTGAGGATTATCCGAATGCTACGTATCCTGATCCATTTGCCATCAGTATGGGATATGAAGTATCAGCAACGTGTCAAGGATTAATGGCTAATTTCTCTCAAGCGTTGGAAGATCCTTTTGCAGCTGTCAATTTATTGAGTAGCACCGTTGTAAACGATGGAACATACTTTGGTTCACACATGGAATATTTGTCGACCCTGATCGATCAAACGAATTCATATGGTGCGCAAATTAACGCAGCTGCGAATGCTGGAAATACCTTGTCAACATTATATGATGCGAATAATCCAATTGCGGTTCAATTGCGCTATGTAGCTCAAATGATTTCGGGTGGATTAAAAACGAAAGTTTATATTTTAAATATTAATGGTTTTGACACACACAATGCGCAAGTTTCAAGCTTAGATACAACTGCTGGAGAACACGCAAATTTGTTGAAAACACTATCAGATGCAGTTAGCGCATTTCAAAATGATTTACAATTGTTAGGATTGGAAAATCGCGTTGCCGGAATGACCTTCTCTGAATTTGGACGTCAAATAGCTTCAAATGCGAGTGATGGAACCGACCACGGAGATGCAGCACCATTGTTCTTGTTTGGATCATGTATCAATTCTGGAGTCATTGGTCCAAATCCAACTATTGGAAGCACGGTTGTTGATCAAGCAGGTGTTCCAATGCAAATTGATTTTAGAGATATTTACGCATCAATCTTAAAAGATTGGTTTGAGGTTCCAATGGCGGATATTCAACCATTATTTGAACAAACGGTCACATTCTACCAAGTACTTGGAGCATGTAATCTGAGTGTGGAAGATGAGGAATTTGAAAGAAACCGAATTTTGGTATTCCCGAATCCTGCTACTTCTGCAAGTTCTGTTCGATTTGACGCACAAAATGAATGGGTTAAAATTGAAGTGTATGATTTAACAGGAAGATCTGTGGCGCTTGTATTTGATGGTAACATTGAACAAGGAACACATACGATTCCATTCGAACTACACGATTTACAAGCAGGTGAATACATTGTGTTTGTACAAAAAGAATCGGGTTCTCAACAAACGAAATTGGTAAAAGTTAAATGATAAAAAAAAGGAGCTGAATTTCAGCTCCTTTTTTCTTTATATGGCAATTATTACATGCCCATACCCATTTGTTGTAATTCTTCCATAGTCATTTCAGCGTATCCTTCTGGAATTGCCATATCGAATAATTTCAAATCACTTTTAGATAATTCTTTTGTGATGCTCGTAACAGTCATTCCCATTACCAATCCATTGTTATTGATTTCATATTGCATTGGATATCCTGGTACGTTTTCATTTAAATAGTTTTGACCTTTCTTAGAAACCTCAATTTCTTCTGTGTACCAAAAAGTTGATTCATTTCCTTCTTCATCCGTCAAAATTGCTTTTTTACATTTGTATCCAGCAATGTCTTTTGTCTCATCAACAAGTTCCACTTCATATTTCGGTTTTTCTTTTTCATCTTTGCTTGAAAGCTCTTCAGTTGTTGTTGATATTGCTTTCTTCCCGATCATCCCGCTCATTAACATCAATAATTTCCCTGATTTCTCATCAGAAATTGTCGTCATGTTCATCATAGAGCCCATTTTCATTTCAGCTCGTGTCATTTTTTCCTTGAAATAAATATCAAGTGTTGACCCTTGCATCATGCCTACAACCATTTCCATATCTGGATTTTCAGTAGAAATATCAATTTTATAGGTAACGTGACCTTCTTTAATTTGAGCGTAATTAACTGTAATTGATCCAACAATTAAGGCTAAGGATAATAGAATCTTTTTCATAGTGTTTTGATTTTTTTCACTGCCAATTTACAACTATTAAGCCATAAACTTTCAGGTGCTACATAAACGTAACAACAATCTGTTTTGCGGTAATATATTCTGATGATTGGATGAACTACTTATGGGAATAACCATTTGTAGAGGTCGTTTCCGTTTGCATAGAGTAACAATCCCATTAACAAGAAGAAACCAACATACTGCGCGTATTCCAAGACTTTTTGCGGAGCCTCACGTCCAGTTACAATTTCATACAATAAGAATACAACGTGTCCACCATCCAAAGCAGGAATAGGAAGAATATTCATGAACGCCAAAATGATTGAGATTAAGGCTGTATTCAACCAGAACTTGTGCCAATCCCATTGCGAAGGGAACATGTTACCAATTGCACCAAAACCACCAACTGAAGAAGCGCCTTTTTTCGTGAACACGAACTTGAATTGAGAAACGTAATCGGAAAGCGTGTTTTTTCCTAAAACGAAACCGCGTCCAATACTTTGACCAAAGGTGTAATCAACTTGTTTGATTTTGTCCTTGTCAATTACTTTGTAAGCGCCGTGTTGGATACCAATTCGTCCTTCATATTTACCCGTTTTCGGGATAGTCAATTTGGTCGTAATAAATTCTTTTCCACGTTTAATTTTTAAGTCGATTTCTTTTCCTTTGTTATTGAAAACAGCAGCTTGAAACTCATCTGAAAAATGGATCAACTTACCATTCACTGCGACAACATAATCGTTCTCAACTAATTTCGCTTTAGCAGCTGGAGAGTTTTTCTCAACAACCTTGATTTTCACTCCTAATGTTCGCGGAGAAAAAATCGTCATTGCACCATTCTGAAACAATTGTTGATCAATGTCTTCTGGTAATTGAACTGTTTTTATGGTACCATCTGCTTTTTTAACTTCCAATTTACGGCCATCGCGCAACATGACGATTGCGTTGGATTCTAAAATGTTTTCCAACTTTTCATCATTAATTTTCAGGATATTATCACCTGATTCAACTCCGTATTTTGCTAAATAGGGGTGAACAGAAATTCCAGAAGTAACGTCAGTTGGATTTAATTTTTCTTCACCATACGCAAAAACAACCATGATGTAAATGAAAAAGCCGAGTATCAAGTTTACGGTTACACCACCCAACATGATAATTAAACGTTGCCATGCTGGTTTCGCTCTAAATTCCCAAGGTTGTGCAGGTTGTGCTAGTTGTTCTTTATCCATTGATTCATCAACCATTCCTGCGATTTTCACATATCCACCCAATGGCAACCATCCAATTCCCCATTCTGTTTCTCCTACTTTTTTCTTGAACAATGAAAACCAAGGATTGAAGAATAAATAGAATTTTTCAACACGTGTTTTAAACAAACGAGCAGGAATGAAATGCCCAAATTCGTGCAAAACAACAAGTATTGAAAGTGATAAAATTAATTGTGCGGCTTTGATTAAAAAATCCATGTCTTGATTAATGTTTAAGGTGCAAATATAGTTTTTTACTCTGTTTCAGCTTCTTCTGTGTAATAGTCATTTTGAATAAAATAATCCAACATCGATTCTTTCATTAAATGTTGTTGTTCTTGATGACTCAATGGAGGAAGTGAATTATTCAGCTTAAAATGTGGCCAATTTTCAGCGTCACGTCCTTCAAACTCATAATAACCATAAGGTTCTAGCAAGGTGCAAATGGCAATGTGAAACAAATCAGTCTTTTCATTTTTGGTAAAATTTTTATAACCAGTGCCCAATTCATTGACCCCGATTAAAAACAAAATGGCTTGTAAGTCCATTCCTTCACCAAACTTTTCTTCTAAGCTTGCCTTTAATTTCTGAAAGCGTAATTCAATTGCGTAATCCATAAGTGCAAAAATACGAAAGATTATTAGGATGAGATGGAATTCAAGTGATTCGAAAGATTGAAAGATTTCCTCCCAGCGGGCAGACAAGTCAGATTTAGGTTTTTGAATTTTCAAATTGAATCAAATCTTCAAATTAATAAAACCTCCACCAAATTTCCTTACCTTCGATAAAATTTACAAAACATGAAAAAGTCATTTATCATTTTATCAGTAGGAATGCTGTTGTTAGGATTGGGAAGTTGTAGCTCAGAACCTAAGACAGAAGAAACAACAGCAGAGGAAACTAAAACAGATTGCACGTATGCGTACGATTCTAGTACCAGTTCGTTGGTTTGGACAGCCTTTAAATTCACCGAGAAAAAAGGAGTAGAAGGAACCTTCAATGTGATCAGCGTTGAAAGCGATGGCGCTGCGAAAGATGCGAAAAAAGTGCTTGAATCGATTTCGTTTTTAATCGAAACAAACAGTGTTGAAACACAAAATGAAGAACGCAACGGTAAAATTGCCAAATTGTTTTTTGGAACGATCGGAACTGAAAACATCAAAGGAAAAATTAAATCCTTGAGCGATAACGGAAAAGCAACAATCGAAATTGAGATGAATGAGATCAAGAAAGATGTTGTTGGTGAGTACACCTTGGAAGATGCAAACTTCAGTTTTACTGCAACAATTGATGTTGTCGACTGGAAAGCTGGAAGTGCTATTACAGCCTTAAACACAGCATGTAAAGATTTGCATACAGGCGCTGATGGAAAATCAAAATTATGGTCAGAAGTGGATTTGTCGTTTACAACTACCTTGAAAAAAGAGTGTAAATAACAAACGAACGTTAAGAAATAGGAAGCCTTCCGCCACGGTGGAGGGCTTTTTTAATGTACTTTTCGGCCATGAATTTTATAGATGTTCTGATTATCGTGCCGTTAATTTATGCGGGCTACAAAGGATTTAAACATGGTTTAGTCATTGAAGTGTTTACACTTTTGGCCTTGTTTGTTGGATTGTATGCAGGAATTCATTTTTCCGATTTTATCGCTGCATTTTTGAAGAAAAGTTTTGGTTGGGACTCGGAATACTTGCCAATTATCTCATTTACCTTAATCTTTTTGGCCGTTGGGGCAATGGTTTTCTTTGCTGGAAAAACAATCGAACAGCTGATTCGCGTTGTGAATTTGACGCCACTGAATAAATTTTTTGGTGTGTTTTTCGGCGTACTGAAAATGCTTTACATTGTCAGTGTTGTATTGGTGATTGCTGAATCGTATGATGAAAAAGGAGATTTTTTCTCAGATGAAAAGAAGGATTCATCCTTGTTGTATCATCCAGTGGTCAAAGTTTCCACCACGACAGTTCCGGGAATGGATGAAAGTACCATTTTCCTAAAAAATGCGTTAAAGCCTGAGAGTGATAGCACGGGGCTCACAATTGATCAAGTGTTGCGTGCGAAAGAAATAGCAGATTCACTTGGAATTGATGCCAATGACGCAATTGAAATTAAAAAAATACACGATGAATATGTTGAGAAAAGGGTTAAGTAGTCTAATTGTTTTGATCGGTTTTTCCGCTTTCTCACAATTTTCTTTGAATAGTATTCATCCGGAATTACTTCCCAAAGATAAATGGTTGGATGTACGCGTAAAGAAATCGGGACCTTACATTGGTTATCAGCGTGGTTTGTACAATGTGGGTGAATTGGGCGTTGAACGTCAGTGGAAACGCATTAAGTTCAAAACGGCAATAACGCACGGAGTCCACATAGGATTCAACTATAATTTCACGAACAATGTCTTGGGATATGAAACGGGTTATTGGATAAAACCAAGTCGAGTAGGATTGACTTACGGAGCTTGCGCGAACTTTTTTACCGATTTCACGCACAATCGAATTGGAGTTTCTCCCGTGATCGGCTACAAATTGTACGGGTTTCATTTGCAAACGGGCTATCATTTTTTAACGCCTTCTGGAAATTTTAAAGAAGTAAATACTTTCTTTATCAGTCTGCGCTTTATCATTGTGAACGATCGCGACTTCGATATTCAACAGAAAAACCCCTTGTTTAATCGCAAAAAATCAAAAGAGTGATCCTTGCTCGTAAAATTCATTCTTAAAAGGAAGTAGCACCTCAGGCACGTTGTTGGCTTTACTTGAAATCAGTTTTCGATTCACTTCATGTGCTTTCAACTTGTCGGATGGAAGTGGAACTTTTAGAATATCCAAGTCCAATTTTCCTTGTAGCCAATCGTGTTCGTGTTCTGATTTGAGAATGACTGGCATGCGTTTTTTCGTGTTGTGGATTTCTTCCATCAATTCATTTGCCGGGCATGTGAGAATTGAAAATGTTGTGTGTTGTTCGCCTGTTAACGGATGCATCCAAACATCATAAATTCCAGCCATTGAGAAAATTTCTCCCTGGCTCGGTGCAATGAAATAAGGAATTTTTTCCTTTCCCTTTGTTTGCCACTCGAAAAAACCAGTAGAGGGAACGATGCATTCATTGCGCTGAATCAAATGTTTGAAACTTGCTTTTTCATTCAAGGTTTCCACTTTCGCATTGAGCGTCATGCTAGCAATTTCTTTAAAATTTGCTTCCTTAAACCAACTTGGAATCAAACCCCAATTCATCGGTTGAAGTTCATCTGCCTTCGTCACAATTCGCCAGGTCGGAAAACTAAATCCAGAAGCAAAGAAGATGGGTGTTTCATTCAAATTCGCAGGAATTTTCTTGCCGTATTTCTTCGATAAATCAATGTTTTTGGAGGTGGAAGTATTGCTGTAACACATGATGAATTCTTATTTTCAAAAGTAAAAAGTACAAAAAATCGAAAGACGAATTGTAAATTTGACAAAGAAGCTGATTATTTCTCAGGATTTTAAGAATAATTCCCTACCTTTGCCCCCTCAATTCGGTCGAATATGTCAATTGGTGTAAAAATATTTTCTGGTCGTGCGTCACAGCATCTTGCTGAACAAATAGCTACAAGCTACGGTGTTTCCTTGGGTGACGTGAAAGTAATGGAGTTTAGTGATGGCGAATTTCAGCCGTCATTTGAAGAAACTGTTCGTGGACAAGATGTGTTCATTGTTCAATCAACAATGCCTCCAAGTGACAACTTATTCGAACTTTTGTTAATGGTTGATGCTGCAAAACGTGCTTCTGCTCGTAAAATTATTGCAGTGATTCCTTATTTTGGTTTTGCGCGTCAAGATCGTAAGGATAAACCACGTGTTGCAATTGGTGCTAAATTGGTTGCAAACATGTTGATGGCAGCTGGAGTTGATCGTTTAATGACGATGGATTTACATGCTGACCAAATTCAGGGATTTTTTGAAGTTCCAGTAGATCACTTATTTGCTTCGACAATTTTCTTCCCTGAAATGGAGAAATTGAACAACGGAAATTTGATTATGGCAGCACCAGATGCTGGTGGAGCAAAAAGAGCAAATTCATACGCAAAGAAATTAGATACAGGATTAGCAATTTGTCACAAACAACGTAAAAGAGCGAATGAAGTAGCTGAAATGACGGTGATTGGTGATGTTGCTGGGAAAGATGTAATCTTAATCGACGATATGTGTGACACAGCTGGTACGCTTACTAAAGCGGCTGACTTATTCATGGAAAAAGGTGCAAAAAGTGTTCGTGCATTTTGTACACACGCTGTTCTTTCTGGACCAGCATTCGAGCGTATCGAAAATTCAAAATTAACGGAGTTGATTGTGACTGATACAATTCCTTTAACACAAAAAAGCGATAAAATCAGAGTATTGTCAGTTGCTGACTTGTTCTCAGATGTTATTCGCAGAATGGTAAACAATCAGTCAATTAGTTCGCATTTTATAATCTCATAAATAAATAAACATGAAAACAGCACAATTGAGCGGTTCGGTTAGAACGAACGTAGGGAAAAAGGACGCTGCCGCAGTAAGAAATGCAGGATTGGTTCCTTGTGTGCTTTACGGACAAGGTGAGCAAACTCACTTCGCAGTAAAGAGAAATGATATCGAGAAAATTGTTTTTTCTCCAGAGGTGTACCAAGTAGCATTGGACATTGAAGGTAAAAAAGCAAGTGGTATCATTCGTGAATTGCAACAACATCCAACAAAAGGAACGGTTTTACACGTTGACTTTTTGGAGTTAAGTGCAACAAAAGAAGTTAGAGTTGGATTACCAGTTCGTTTAACAGGTTCTTCTAAAGGTGTGATGTCTGGAGGTAAATTAATGCAAGTTTTCCGTCGTTTAAACTGTATCGGTTTGCCACAAGATTTGCCAGAAGCAATCGTTTTGGATATTACTAAATTGAAAATTGGTAAATCTATTCGTGTTAGTGCAATTGAAATTCCTGGAGTTAAATTCTTAGATCCTGCAAATGCAGTTGTTGTCTCTGTTAAAATGGCACGTGGTGCTACTAAACCAGCTGATGATGACGATGATGAGGAAGAAGAAGCATAAGATTCTAATCACATTGTAAAAATCCCGCTTGTCTTTTGATAAGCGGGATTTTTTATTTTAACTTAGTTTTGGATTAGGGTAGAACAAGCGTTTCAAGAATCAACGCACTACCTCAATTTTAATCACTTTGAATACGCTGTCTTTCGTTACAACTAATTGATAAAAGCCATTGCTTACTTCAGGTAGTTGAATTGGACCAGAAGTATAATTGTTCACATTCATTATACGCTTTCCATCCATTGAATAGATTTCTAAATCAACTGCTAATGAAAGGTTATTTACAAATAGAACGTCGCTTGTAGGATTTGGGTAAATCACACAGTTTTCAAGAAGGTTCTCGATGACACTGGCAGAAGAAGGTTCTTCTAATAAACGTTGTCCATTGGACGTTAAACTGTCTTGCAAATCTGCTCCATTGGTTGCGCGTACTGAAATGAAATAGAGTTGATTGTAAATTGGGCTAGCTAATACGTGTGAAATAGCATTTGTAGCATTTACGGTCCAATTCAATACGTCTGTTCCATTCGGAGTAGTTCCAATTGCTACTTCTGTTTGTGAAACACCTGAATGAAGATCTTCTGCAAGCCAATTTCCTTCTAATGTCGTCAAATACGTCGTGTCGATATCTGTGCTATTTCCATCATTAACCGATTGAATCGTTGGAGCCGTCCAATCTACTTTGTACAATTCATACGCTTCGTCCGACCATAAATCATCCGTGTCCAAAACAAATGAACGAAGCAACCCTGCGTTTGAACTATTTTCACTTTGTGCAAAAAAGGCTGAAGTTGGTCCAACACTAATCGTTTCATTTCCAGAGCGACTTTGGTAAACACGCACATTGTCGTATTCCACCAAACAATTTCCTGTTCGTAATGAAACGGAATTCCCAGATGTTAAAGGTGTTGGATCTTGCCATTCGCAAACAAAAACATCATTAACGAAAACGCGAATCCATCCTGAAGTAGGTGAGTAAGTAACTTTGTAATCGTATTGTTCGTTGGTATTTACGGTGCAATT
>JBDKHH010000204.1:0-4149 GCA_039797785.1 Bacteroidota bacterium
TTAGTCGTTTGTTCGCAATTAACTAATTCTAAATTAAATTATTGCGTTGATTGAGTGTAATTAACGTTTTTTGTATTGAAGTGGTTGGATGGGATATTTAAGTTTTAAGTGAAATTTACAATGAGGTGGTTAATTTGGTAAAAACATTTTTTTTTTATTTGTTAATGGATGTCGTAAATTGGTTATAAAATAAATGAAATTTATGGAAGAAAAACTACAAAATATTCTAAATCGAGGTATTGTCGGGAAGAAATTCTACGATTTAAAAAACGGTTTAACTTATCTTTTATATCACGTATCGATCTCGAAAGATATATTCACTGGAAAAGAAGTAATTTATTTCTCAATGATAAGACCTGAGCATAATTTGATTATCTCAAGAGTTGAAAATTTTGATTTTTTCTTGAATAACTTCAGAGCAAAATAAAAAAAGCGACCGAAGCCGCTTATATTTATCCTATCTTTTTGTGTTCCAGATGTTGATTCAATTTCAAACGAAGCAACTGCATATCATCACTCACTTTTTGCTCTACTACTTTAGCATAAATTTGTGTGGTGCGAATGTTCTGGTGCCCAAGCATGGCGCTGACCGTTTCAATTGGAACTCCATTGGCCAAAGTTACTGTTGTAGCGAAGGTATGACGAGCAATGTGCGACGTCAAATTCTTATTGATATTGCAAATATCCGCAAGTTCCTTCAAGTATGAGTTGTAACGCTGGTTGCTGTTGATTGGTAACAATTTGTTGTACTTGATGCAATATTCATTGTCCTGGTACTTTTCAATGATTTCTAATGGAATTGGAAGCAATGGAACACTTTCTTTTGTGCCAGTCTTTTGGCGATTGGTAGAGAGCCAAAGGTTACCGTCTAATCCTTTCATTACTGCATTTCTTTCGAATTGATAGACATCACTATACGCAAAGCCCGTGTAACAACAGAAAATGAAGACATCGCGGACTTCGTTCATACGATCAGAACCAAAATCTTTTTGCATGATTTTGTGAAGTTCGTCGATTGTCAAGATTTCACGATCAGGCGATTGATAAGAGCATTTGAAATTGTTGAATGGGTTTGATGGAATCCAGTCTAATCCAACGGCCATGTTCATCACTTTTTTCAAGTTTTTGATGTACTTGTGTGCGGTGTTGCTTTGAATTTTTTCTACTGTCAATAGGTAATGTTCGAACTCGGTTACAAATGCCAGGCGCATTTCTGGTAGCGCCTTGTCATTTGTTTTGTAGTGCCTTTCCATAAAGGTTTTAATCTTGTTCATGGTTATCTCATGGCGCTTTACAGTGGCAGCAACTACTTTTCCAACTTTGACAAGTTCTTGCATTTTAAGGTTGTGGAATTCGTAGGCTTGGAGGATGGTTTTGTGTTTGGGAGCTGATTCTTTTCCCGAAAACCGAATTTTTATTTCTTCAGCCGTAATTTTGACATTGCCAGAAAGCATTTGATTATAAATGGATTGTATTTTTCCTTTTGCTAAATCGAGACTGCTATTTATTACCGTTTGGGTGTTACCTTTTCCAATTACTTTCTGTGCTTTTTGGTCCCATAATTCCATTGGAACTGACCGTTGTGTTGATATTTCAACACGCTTTCCGTTCACTGTAACTCTAATGTAAATTGGAAATTCTCCCGTTTTTTGAGGACGATTTTTGTTAATCCAAAAAAGGATGGAGAATGATGGGTTTTGTAAGGTGTTCATACGCTTTAATTTTGTTAACCGATTTGACAAATAACTCTTGAAAATCAATCTTAAAATTTGACTGCTGAATGCCTATAAATAGGTGGTTTCATGTTTAATCGGTTAACAAAACTACGACGAAATTCTGTTAACCGAATTGTTGTAATTTTATTAGTGTTTGTTTGATTTTAAACCTGATTGTTGTTTACTAGGTATTTTCGTAAATCCTTAAATTTAAAGGTGTTTAACGAAAAAAGCCCCCTTAAAAGGAGGCTTTTCGTGATCCCGCTGGGATTCGAACCCAGGGCCCATACATTAAAAGTGTATTGCTCTACCAGCTGAGCTACGGAATCATTAAGTTTTTGTTAACAATAACTCGATCGTTATTGCGGGTGCAAAGATATGTGTATTATTTGTTTTTACAAGGAAATTAATCGATTTTTTTTAGTTTTTTTTTCGCCTGCTTTCTAAGTTGCTGGAAAATAGGAGTGAACGAGAATAATTAGTGCGCGTCCAAGTATTTTATTTACTTTGTATTCATGAAGCGAATCATACTTATCGGTTTTATGGGGGCTGGGAAAACAACACTTGGAAAAGCATTGGCAGAATCTCTATCTATTCCTTTCTACGATACAGATGCGCTCATTGAACATCACACAAATTCTTCCATTTCTTCCATTTTCTTAAATTATGGAGAATCCTATTTTAGAAACTTGGAAAAAGAAACAATTGACAATCTTCCGAAAAATTCGTCCTACGTATTGGCGGTGGGCGGCGGATTGCCATGTTTTAACAATTTGATGGAGACACTAAACACTCTCGGAACAACTGTTTATTTGAAACACGATGTAACGACTTTGTCCAAGCGCTTAACAGATGATTCCGAACAACGTCCTTTAGTAGCTGAAAAGAGCGGTGACGCGCTGATTTCCTATATTCAAGATAAGGTTGATGAACGCGAATTGGTCTACACGAAAGCGCAACTTATCTTAGAGGAAGCAGAACAAACTCCTGAGAGGCTTATTCATCGTCTGAATCTTCTTCACCAAAAAAGCTGAGACTTCCTCCATTTTCTTCTTTTTTTAGCAGGAAATAATACATTACGCCCAAGGCATTCATTGCGATAAACGAAATTTTATCAAAAAATGTGGTGTCTTCTTTATAGTAACTCAGGTTCAAATAAAACAACATCATTCCGATATAAATTACCATTCCACCAAAGAAGAAATAAACGAATCGAAGATCTTTTCGCCAAAGCAGAATTAAACCAATAAAAACGGCAATCCAGCACAAAATACTGATCAAATGAAATGTCACCAACCGATCTAAAAAATCACTTGGTTGAAAACCCAATTCGATACCACGATTCATTAAAATTCCTTCTACAGGAATCGATTTTTGTTCTTCAATAACCGTTCGAAGCGAAATAGCAAAGTAACTAATGCAACTCCAAAGAAAAAAAATCGCCCACAAAACAAGATTTATGTAAAACGTTACTTGCGTATATCCATCGGGTTTTTCCTCGCCAAACAGGAAATTACGTACACGCAACAATAGTGACATTGGACTGTCCAATAATGATTCTCGCTGTTCCGTTTGTTGGGTTTCCATTTTATGGCTAAAATTGTACTTCAAAAATACAAGAATTCTTAGCGATTATGAAGGAATATTTATGCTCTACCCCTTTTCTCGATTTTCAGCATGATTCATTCAACGAATTCACAGCTAAAATCGACCGAACTCTTCCTGAAAAAGAAATCGCTATTGCCTTGTATTTTCTCGTTAGAGATGCTTTTTTGTATGATCCTTACCATCTTGATTTAACAACCGAAGGATTGAAAGCTTCAAATGTTTTATCCAAAAAACGCTCATGGTGTGTGGAGAAATCATCCGTTTTAGCTGCTTGTCTGCGCAAATTCGGGATTCCTTCTCGCCTTGGTTATGCGATTGTCACAAATCACATTGGCGTGGAGAAACTGACGCACTATTTGCGACGCGAAGAGATTGTTTTTCACGGTTTTGTAGATGTGTATTTGAATGGAAAATGGGTGAAATGTACGCCTGCTTTTGATCAGCGCATTTGCCGCGTTTCCGGTGTAACTCCGTTGGATTGGGATGGAGAAACGGATTCACTCTTCCAGGCATTCGATCAAGGACAGAAATTTATGGAATACAAGCACTTTTACGGTACATTCAACGATGTTCCAATCGAATTAATGAACGCAGAAATGAAAGCGTATTATCCGCATTTGTTTGAAGAAATGTATGATTCGAGGGAGTTTTCGTTTTATCACCAATAGTCTGAGCAAGAAGTAAAACTTTTTGAGCACAAAACACTCATAATTATTAACTTAGTATAAACAAATGGGTAATTCAATCAATCTATCCAACTAATTACGAGATTTGAAATTTCTCACTAATTTAAGTTTGAAGATTCAGTTTTGAATAAAAACACACT